>JBGQKF010000514.1:0-3477 GCA_041499435.1 Gammaproteobacteria bacterium | reverse complement strand
TCAGCGAGCGTCGCACGAGCTTGGCGAAGACGTCCGCAGGCGCAGGCCGACTGCAGAGATAGCCTTGGTACTCCTGGCATTGGCGGGAGCGCAGGAACTGCAACTGCTCCGACGTTTCGACCCCTTCTGCTACGAGCTCCATTCCAAGCTCCCTGCCGAGCGCGACAATGGCCCCGACGATCGCGGCGCTTTCTCGCACAGCAGGCAATCCGCTCACGAAGGAGCGGTCGATCTTCAACTGGTCGAGCGGGAAGCGGCTGAGATGTGTCATCGAGGAATAGCCAGTCCCGAAATCGTCGAGGGCAAGTTTGATGCCCATTTGCTTCAGCTCGTAGAGCATCTCGATAGTATCCGCAGCATTCTCCATCAGCATGCTTTCGGTAAGCTCGAGTATCAGGAGCTCTGGCCGCAATGCGCTTCGTTCCAACGCGCCGCGCACGGCATGCCAAACCTTGCGCTGGTTGAACTGAGCGCTGGAGACGTTGACCGCTACCGACAGCGGGCCAAGCCCGGCATCCAACCACGCCTTGAGCTGCATGCACGCGCTGCGCAACACCCACTGACCGATCTCTACGATGAGACCCGTCTCCTCAGCGATCGGGATGAACCTGCCCGGCTGGACGAAGCCAAGTTCGGGATGCTTCCAGCGAATGAGCGCCTCGGCACCTGTGATTCGCTGCGTAGCGATGTCCACCTTGGGCTGGTAGAAAAGCGTGAACTCGCCGCGCTCCACCGCCCTGCGCAGCTGACTCTCGAGTGTATGGCGCTCGAGCACGTGCGCGTTCATTTCACCGGAGAAAAACTCGTAGCTCCCGCGTCGCTGCTTCGCCTGATACATTGCCATCTCGGCATGCTTGAGCAGCGTGTCGGCATCTTGTCCATCGCCTGGCGCTACCGCGACGCCGATGCTGGCGCTGACGAACAACTCCTGACCATCGATCTGGAACGGAGCAGTTAGACAGGAGACGATCCTTTTTGCTGTGTTACCGGCATAGTCGACTTTCTTGAGATTGTGCACGTTGGGCAACAGGACAGCGAAACCGTTGCCGCTGATGCGCGACAATGAAACCCTCTGCTCCTGTTCCTTATTCCCGGGCCAGCTGGTGGCCTCGGCGTTGGCTAGCGTGCTCCGCAGAAGCTCTGCAACCGCGCACAACAACCGATCGCCGACGCGATGCCCAAGGGAATCGTTCACTTGCTTGAACCGATCCAGGTCTATGTGCAGGAGCGCACACGCTCGCGATGGTTGGGTACGTTGCAGCGCTCCGGCGAGCTCCTCTCGAAACTTGCGCCGATTCGGCAACCCCGTGAGCATGTCGTAGTCGGTCAGGCGGTCCTGATATGCCTTGAACGCCAGCACATTGCGCAACCGAAGCCGCAACTCGCTGGGGTCCACCGGTTTAGTGAGCAAATCGGTGGCGCCGAGCTCCAGAGCCTTCAGCTTGGTAGCGGACTCGCTTTCGGCCGTCAGGATAACGACCGGCGTATAGCGGAGCTCATCGTGAGAGCGAATCTGCGACAGGATGTCGAATCCGCTCACGCCCGGCATCTTCAGGTCGAGCAACAGAACGTCAGGCCGATGCTGTACGAAAAGTTGCATCGCTTCGGCCGGCTCGCTGGTCGTGACGAAGGAGGTGTAGCCCGCCTCCTCGAGGTAAGTCTGCACGACTTCCAGCATGATCGGGTCGTCGTCGACCATCATCACGGAGAAGTTGCGCAGCGCGTCGAACGGCCCTGGATCGGACGCGGCGAGAGGCGCGCGGTCTGTGCCCGGTGGCGAGGCCGGTACAGCGATGCCCTCCGGCGCGAGGCCAGAGGTTGCAGTCTCGGGCACGAGATCGATGTTGTGAACTAAGTCCATAGCGTGGCGTTAGACCAAGGTTTCAGCCGGCCGCTGCTGCTTCCTCTTCGGGGATCACCATGCCCGTAACGAGCATGCGCAGCTCCGCAACGACTCCTTGCGTGTGCTGCTCGCTGCCGGCTTTGGCCAACTGCTCGAGCATCTTTGCAGGCTCGGTGAAGGCATCGTAACCAGTCGTGCCTCCAGACCCTTTCAGCCAGTGGGCGAGCGCTGCCAGGCTTTCGTAGTCTCGTTCATTCCACGCCTGCTCGATTGCGCGCATCTTGTCCGGCATATGCAGCGCGAATTTGCGCACCGCTGCGCGCAGGCGTGGATGCTGCGCCAGCCGAGACACGACTACGGGGCGTTCGCTTTCCGGTCGTTCTCTGCTCTCAACTATCGGCATTGGTGCCGACTTCTTGAGCGCCCCGCCCGGCACACGCCGCCCGCCCAACAGCTCGGCCAGTGTCTGCAGCAGAGCGTCGATGTCCACCGGCTTGGTGAGGTAGCCCGTGCAGCCCGCCTCCATCACCTCGCGCTCAAAGCCCTTCATGGCATTAGCGGTGAGCGCGATGATCGGTATCTTGAGTCCTCTTTGGCGCAGCAGCCGCGTGGCATCGAATCCATTCATGACCGGCATCTGCATATCCATCAGGATGACGTCATAGCGGCTGCGCAGCGCCTTATCCGCCCCGACCTGACCATTTTCAGCCTCATCGGTGCGCAGGCCAACTTCTTCCAGTACCAGACGGACAAGCTCGCGGTTGGCCTCGCCATCGTCCACCACGAGGACCTTGGCAACTGGAAACTCCCAGGATGCGCCGGTCGCGGTCTGACTGTCGTTCGCTTCGGCGAGCGCCTCTTGCGGCGATAACATCGGCACACCGGTCAGCGGGCCAGGGTCCAGCGTTACGGCAAACACGCTACCTTTGCCAATCTCACTGTGCACGGCGATGTCCCCACCGAGTCCCCGTGCGAAGCGCCGGCTGATGGTCAGGCCGAGGCCCGTGCCGCCGTACTGTCTTGCCGTGGACCCCTCAGCCTGTACGAAGGGCTCGAACACCGCATCGAGCCGCTCTGCTGGAATGCCGATACCGGTATCGATCACATCGATGGTCAAGATCGCCGGCTCGCTGCGCAATCCAAGAACTACTTTGACGCCGCCGGTCTTGGTAAATTTGATTGCATTGCCAATGAGGTTCGTGACGATCTGACGCACACGGCCGGGATCGGTGAGCACGGATTGCGGCACTGATCCGTTGCATTCGAAGCGCAGCCAGAGTCCCTTCTCCTGCGCTCTCACCGAAAGCACCTCTACGACTTCGCGAATGACGAGGTGCGGAGCGCATGAAATCTTCTCCAGCTCGAGGCGGCCGGATTCCACTTTCGCCAGGTCGAGGATGTCATTGATCAGTTCGAGCAGGTGCTTGCCGCTGGAATGGATCGTGTTCAAGTGCTTGCCCATCTCAGCGTCGCTTTTGTGATAGCCGCGTCTCAAGAGATCGGTGAAGCCGAGGATGGCATTCATCGGCGTGCGGATCTCGTGACTCATATTGGCCAGGAAGTCGCTCTTCGCACGATTGGCAGCTTCCGCCTCTTCTTTTGCACCACGCAGCTCGACCTCTTTTTCCTGCAGC
>JBGQKF010000513.1:0-3487 GCA_041499435.1 Gammaproteobacteria bacterium | reverse complement strand
TGCCCTTCGTCTTCAATGCGCTCAAGATCAAGTCCACCCTGGCGCTGATTTCGGCCATCGTCGCGGAGTTCTTCGGCTCGCCGATCCTCGGCCTGGGCTTTCGCATCAGCGCCGAAGTGGCGAGGCTGAATGTGGACGTGGTGTGGGCCGTGATCGCGATCGCGGCGCTCGCGGGCTCGACGTTCTATGGTTTGATTGCCGCGGTGGAGCGGGCCAGCACATTCTGGCATCCTTCCTACCGCACGTGATTTTTCGTACCTCTCAAGGGGAGCTATTGGCATGACTAAGAAGACACTGGGTTTGGCGCTCGCAACGTTGTTCGCACTGGGCGCTGGCGGCGCTCACGCGCAGGACAAGCTGACTTTGCAGTTGAAATGGGTGACGCAGGCGCAGTTCGCCGGTTACTACGTGGCGAAAGACAAGGGCTTCTACAAGGACGTGGGCCTGGACGTGACCGTGAAAGCGGGCGGCCCCGACATCAATCCTAGCCAGGTGATCGCGGGCGGAGGCGCGGATGTGATTGTCGATTGGATGCCGTCGGCACTGGCGACGCGCGAGAAAGGCGTGCCGATCGTCAACATCTCGCAGGTCTTCCAGCGCTCCGGAATGGAGCTCACCTGTCGCAAGGACTCGGGCGTGAAAACGCCGCAGGACTTCAAGGGCCGCACGCTGGGCGTGTGGTTCTACGGCAACGAGTATCCGTTCCTGTCGTGGATGGACAAGCTCGGTTACAAGACCAGCGGCGACGGCAACTCGGTGAAGGTGTTGAAGCAGGGCTTCAACGTCGATCCGCTGCTGCAGAAGCAGGCCGATTGTATTTCCACCATGACGTACAACGAGTACTGGCAGTTGATCGAAGCGGGGATGAAGCAGGATCAGCTGCTGGTGTTCAAGTACGAGGATCAGGGTGTGGCGACGTTGGAAGATGGTTTGTATGCCACGGAGAAGTCGATCGCCGATCCGAAGATGGCCGACAAGCTCGCGCGGTTCATCAAGGCGTCGATGAAGGGTTGGGACTACGCCATCAAGCATCAGGACGAAGCGGTGAAGATCGTGCTGGACAACGATGCGTCGGGCGCGCAGACCAAGGGGCATCAGGTGACGCAGATGCAGGAGATCGCGAAGCTGGTGGAAGGCGGCAAGCTCGGCTATCTGGAGCCGAAGGCGTACGACCGCACCGTGACGACGCTGCTGTCGGGCAAGTCGGATCCGGTGATCAACAAGAAACCGGAGAACGCGTGGACGCATAAGATTTGGGATATGGCGCAGAAGTAGGCGTACCGCGGTCCTCTCCTCCCCCTTCAACGGCTCCTCTCCTCCCCCTTCAAGGGGGAGGTTGGGAGGGGGATGGGGGTCCTTGGCTGAGGTTACGTCAACCCCATCCCCACCCTGGCCCTCCCCTTGAAGGGGAGGGGAAACAGCGCGGGAGTTTGCAGGACCAGGAATTAAACGAGGTAGAAACATGAGCACGCTCAAAGCAGGTTTGATTCAAATGGCGCTCAAGGGCAGCACCGAGATGTCGCCCAAGCAGATCCGCGACAAGATGATCGAGGCGCTCATCCCGATGATCGAGTCGGCGGGCAAGCAGAAGGTGCAGGTCCTCTGTTTTCAGGAGGTGTGTACGCAGCCGTACTTCTGTCCGAGCCAGGACAAGAAATGGTACGTCGCCGCCGAGCGTATTCCCGATGGCGAAACCACTAAGCTCATGCAGGAGTATGCGAAGAAGCACGCCATGGTCATCGTCGTCCCGCTCTACGAAGAGGAGATGACGGGCGTCTACTACAACACCGCCGCGGTGATCGACGCCGATGGCACCTTCCTCGGCAAATACCGCAAGAACCACATCCCGCAGGTCGCCGGCTTCTGGGAAAAGTATTTCTTCAAGCCCGGCAATCTCGGCTATCCGGTATTCAAGACCGCGTACTGCAAGCTCGGCGTCTACATCTGCTACGACCGGCACTTCCCTGAAGGCTGGCGCGCGCTGGCATTGAACGGCGCGGAGTACGTGGTCAATCCGTCCGCCACGGTCGCGGGCTTGAGCCAGTACCTGTGGGAAATCGAGCAGCCGGCTTCGGCAGTCGCCAACGGCTACTACATCGGTGCGATCAATCGCGTTGGCTCCGAGGCGCCGTGGAACATCGGGCAGTTCTATGGCTCGAGCTACTTCGTCAACCCGCGCGGCAAGATCGTCGCGCAGGCATCTAAGGACAAAGACGAGCTGTTGGTCAGCGACCTCGACATGGACATGATCCGCGAGGTGCGCGATCTGTGGCAGTTCTTCCGCGATCGCCGTCCCGAGAGCTACGGCGGACTTACCGAGCAGCGCTGAGTATGGCAGCCAAAATACCCGCACCGGCCGCGGGAGACATCGCCGCCGGCCGCCTCGAGGCGGACGAGTACGCAGCGAACTTCAGCGACAGCCATCCGCCGCTCACGTTGCAGCAGTCGCTGGTGGAAAGCGATCGCTGCTACTTCTGCTTTGAGGCGCCCTGTATTCAGGCCTGTCCGACCGGGATCGACATCCCGAGCTTCATCCGCAAGATCGCCACCGGCAACGTCAAGGGCGCGGCGCACGACATTCTGAAGCAGAACATCATGGGTGCGGTGTGCGCGCGCGTGTGTCCGACCGAAGTGTTGTGCGAAGGCGCGTGCGTGCGCAACAGCCAGGAGCACAAGCCGGTGGCCATCGGTGCTCTTCAGCGCTACGCCACCGACGCGCTCTTCGCGAGCGGCGAGCAACTGTTCAAGGCGGGCCCGAGCACGAGCAAGCGAGTTGCGGTGGTCGGTGGCGGGCCGGCCGGGCTGTCCTGTGCCCATCGCCTCGCGATGCTCGGACATGCCGTGACGGTGTTCGAGGCGCGACCGAAGCTCGGCGGGTTGAACGAGTATGGCGTGGCTGCGTACAAGGTCACCAACGACATCGCGCAGCGCGAAGTGGACTATCTGCTCGCGGTCGGCAACATACAAGTCCAAGTGGATAAAGCGCTCGGCCGCGACATCTCGCTCGCGCAGTTGCGCAACGATTTCGACGCGGTCTTCGTCGGCGCAGGTTTAGGCGCCGTCAACAGTCTCGGCGTCGACGAAGGCGGACTCTTCGGCGTGCACGATGCGGTCAAGTACATCGAAACGCTGCGTCAGACGAAGGATCTCAGCCGGCTTCCGGTCGGACGGCGCGTGGTCGTGATCGGCGGTGGCATGACCGCGATCGACATCGCCTGTCAGACCAAACGGCTGGGCGCCGAAGACGTGACGATGATCTATCGACGTGGTCCGGAGCAGATGGGCGCGAGCGAGAAAGAGCAGGACTGGGCGCAGGTGAATGGCGTTCGCATCAAGCACTGGGCGCGGCCGGTCGGATTGCTTTCGAGCAACGGCCAAGTGACCGGCGTCGAGCTCGAATACACGAAGCTCGATGATTCCGGACGCCTCGCCGGCACCGGTGAGCGCTACACTGTGGCAGCGGACATGGTGTTCAAGGCGATCGGAC
>JBGQKF010000512.1:0-3493 GCA_041499435.1 Gammaproteobacteria bacterium | reverse complement strand
GTGATCTTTTCCGACAGAATTTTCTTGAGCGCCTGGTAGCCGCCGCGTGCCTCGTAATCCTTGAGGCGCCAGTTGGCGCCATCCAGATCTTTGAGAATGAGGGCGTCCGGGCCATACGCGTCGCGAGCGAAAGGAGGATGAGAGGTTTTCACTTGCCTTGCTCCGACAGCCAGCGATCGATCGTTTCCGGCGTCATGCCGATCAGCATCTCTTTGTTGTTGTGCAGGACCACTGGCGCATCTCCGCACGCGCCGAAGCACTCGCCTTCCTTGAGGGTGAAGCGGCCGTCGGCCGTAGTCTGGTTCCAGTCGATGCCCAGTTTGCGCTTCAGGTGATTGGCGGCATCGGTTGCACCGGAAAGTGCGCACGGCAGATTGGTGCAAATGCACAGCTTGTGCTTGCCGACCGGCGCCAGATCGTACATGGTGTAGAAGCTTGCCACCTCGTACACCGCGATCGGCGGCATACCCAGATAGTCAGCGACGAAATCCATGACCTCCGGGGACAGGTGGCCTTTTTCGTCCTGTGCAATGGTGAGCGCTGCCATCACCGTGGACTGCCTCTGGTCCGCCGGATATTTGGCCGCCGCCTGATCGATCTTGACGAGTGCTTCGTTGCTCAACATATGCTCTTCGGTGTGGCCGTTGCCTTGCACTCTTCACCCTTCGCTGAATTCAGCGATCCACTTCCCCGAATACAATGTCCTGCGTGCCGATGACGGCAACCACGTCGGCGATCATGTGACCGCGAGTCATCTCGTCCAGCGCGGACAAGTGCACGAACCCCGGCGCACGGATCTTCAAGCGATACGGCTTGTTCGCGCCATCCGATATGAGATAGATGCCGAACTCGCCTTTCGGCGCCTCGACCGCGGCGTAGGTCTCGCCCTCAGGGACGTGCATGCCTTCGGTGAAGAGCTTGAAGTGATGAATCAACTCTTCCATATTAGCTTTCATCTCGATGCGCGCGGGCGGTGCGATCTTGTGGTTGTCGACGATCACCGGCCCCGGATTCTTGCGCAGCCAATCGATGCATTGGCGGATGATGCTGTTGCTCTGACGCATCTCTTCTATGCGCACTAGATAGCGGTCGTAGCAATCTCCATTCACGCCCACCGGGATGTCGAACTCCATGCGGTCGTAGACTTCGTAGGGTTGCTTCTTGCGCAGATCCCAGGCGATGCCCGAGCCGCGCAGCATCGGGCCGGTGAAGCCGAGCGCCTGGGCACGCTCCGGTGTGACCACGCCGATGCCGACCGTACGTTGTTTCCAGATGCGGTTGTCGGTGAGCAGCGTCTCGTACTCATCCACCAGCCTGGGAAAGCGTTTGGCGAAATCCTCGATGAAGTCGAGCAGGCTGCCCTGGCGATTGGCGTTCAACCGCTTCACGTCCGCATCGCTGCGCAGGGTGGAAGGCTGGTATTGCGGCATGCGGTCGGGCAGATCGCGATACACGCCGCCGGGCCTGTAATAAGCAGCGTGCATGCGCGCACCGGAGACCGCTTCGTAGCAATCCATGAGATCTTCGCGCTCGCGGAAGCAGTACAGAAATACCGTCATCGCGCCGATGTCGAGCCCGTGCGCGCCCAGCCACAACAGGTGGTTCAGGACACGCGTGATCTCGTCGAACATGACACGGATGTATTGCGCGCGCAGCGGCACCTCGATGCCGAGCAATCGTTCCATCGCCAGGCAGTAGGCGTGCTCGTTGCACATCATGGACACGTAATCCAGCCGGTCCATGTATGGCAGCGACTGCACGTACGTCTTGTGCTCGGCCAGCTTCTCCGTAGCCCGGTGCAGCAGCCCGATGTGCGGATCGGCGCGCTGGATCACCTCGCCATCGAGTTCGAGCACGAGCCGCAGCACACCGTGCGCAGCCGGGTGCTGCGGCCCGAAATTCATCGTGTAGTTACGGATCTCAGCCATCAGGACTACTCTTCCACGTCCCCGTAATGGGCTTCGCGCGTCACCCGCGGCACGATCTCGCGCGGCTCGATCGTGACCGGCTGGTAGATCACGCGCTGCTGGTCGGGGTCGTAGCGCATCTCCACCGTGCCCGACAGCGGGAAATCCTTGCGGAACGGATGCCCGATGAAGCCGTAGTCCGTCAAAATCCGCCGCAGGTCGCGATGGCCTTCGAACACGATTCCGTACAGATCGAACGCCTCGCGCTCGAACCAGTTCGCCGACGGCCAGATGTCGGTGACCGAGGCAACCACCGGCAGCGAATCGTCCTGCGCGAAGGTGCGCATACGCAGCCGCCAGTTGTGCCGGATCGACAGCAGGTGATAAACCACGGCGAAACGCGGCGGCTCACGGTCTTCGTTGCCGTAGCGCGAGTAGTCCACACCACACAGGTCGATCAACTGCTCGAAGGCGAAATCCGGGTGGTCGCGCAGCGTGCCCGCCACACTGAGCAGATCGCCGGGCGCTATTTCCAGCGTGAGCTCACCGAGCACACGCATGAGCCGAAGCACACGGCCTTCGAACTGTCGTTCAACGGCGCTTTGCAGCTGATCCAGGCGTTGCGCCATTAGCGTGCGATCGTGTTGGTGCGGCGAATCTTGTTCTGCAGCTGGATGATGCCGTACAGGAGCGCCTCCGCGGTGGGTGGGCAACCCGGCACATAAATATCGACCGGCACGATGCGATCGCAGCCGCGTACCACGGCATAGGAATAATGATAGTAGCCGCCGCCGTTGGCGCACGATCCCATCGAGATCACCCAGCGCGGCTCGGCCATCTGGTCGTATACCTTGCGCAACGCGGGGGCCATTTTGTTGCACAAGGTGCCGGCCACGATCATGACATCGGACTGGCGAGGGCTCGGGCGGAACACAATGCCGAAGCGGTCGAGGTCGTAGCGGGCCGCACCGGCGTGCATCATCTCGACCGCGCAGCAAGCCAGGCCGAACGTCATCGGCCACAGCGAGCCGGTACGCGTCCAGTTGATCACGTTGTCCAGCGTGGTGGTGACAAAGCCTTTTTCGGTGACGCCTTCGATACTCATCGTCTCACTCTCGAATGCAGGCTAGGGCGGGATTCTGGACTGCATGGAAAGAGGTGCCGCTCAGGGTAGCGAGCGCCTGGCCGCGCTATTCCCATTCCAGAGCTCCGCGTTTCCATTCATATATGAAGCCGACTACCAGAATCCCAAGAAAGATCATCATCGATACGAAGCCGAACAAGCCGATTTCGCGCAGCACGACCGCCCACGGAAACAGGAAGGCGATCTCGAGATCGAACAGGATGAACAGGATCGCCACCAGGTAGTAGCGCACATCGAATTTCATGCGCGCGTCTTCGAACGCTTCGAAGCCGCACTCGTAGGGCGAGAGCTTCTCCGGATCGGGCCGATGCACACCGAGCAGCCGACTGGCGCCGCCACCCAACAGCGGCAGCAGGACGCCGAGCCCGAGGCCGACGCAGATGAACAGCAAGATCGGAAAGTACTGTGAAAGCATGTCAAGCTTCAGGAGCCGACCCTAAAG
>JBGQKF010000511.1:0-3497 GCA_041499435.1 Gammaproteobacteria bacterium | reverse complement strand
GGCTCTCCACTGCAGCTTCTGCACTGGAAGCCGCACGCTTGCGCTTCCGACCCATTCTGATGACCTCGCTCGCGTTCATTCTCGGCGTGGCGCCGCTTGCCGTATCGATCGGAGTTGGTGCAGGTGCACGGCACGCGGTGGGAACCGGTGTGATGGGCGGCATGCTCGCAGCCACGTTCCTCGCTATCTTTTTCATTCCTCTGTTTTTCCGGATCATGACGGATGGCAAATTCATCGAGCGTCGCTCGATCACAGAGCTGCGTACCGAGATCGAGCATCACAAGGCGCTGGCCAGTCAGCGCGCGACCACCCCGCACCACGTCCCCAGACCAGGAGAGAGCAATGCATAGACTCGCTCCCACGGTATTCGCCCTGACGCTGGCTGCCTGCACCGTAGGACCCGACTACAAGCGTCCACAGATGGATCTACCCGCAGCGTGGCCGGTTTCGGCGGGCGATGCCGGCGTGGCCACGCGCTGGTGGACTTTGTATGCCGATGTGCAGCTGAACCTCATGGTGGAGGAAGCGCTGGCGCACAACAACGATCTGCGTCTGGCAGCGGCGCGCGTAGACGAGGCGCGCGCAGGGCTCACTATCGTGAAAGCGGAGAGCATGCCCAATGTGACTGCCGGTGGTTCCGCGGCACGTGACCGCATCTCCGAGCGCAGCGGCACGTTCTTTCCGGGCATTCCCACTGAGTTCACCGACCTCAAAGTGACGCTCAACGCCTCGTGGGAGATCGATTTCTGGGGCCGCTACCGGCGCGCCACCGAAGCCGCGCGCGGCGATCTGCTCGCGAGCACAGCGTCGCGCGATGCTGTGCAGCTCTCGCTGATCGCCGACGTAGTGCGCGGTTATTTCAACCTGCGCGCGCTGGACTCGCAGATCGCGATCACGCAGCGCACGATCGACACTCGGCGCGAATCCCTCCGGCTGCAGCGCATCGTTTACGCCGCCGGCGAGTCCTCGCAGTACGATCTGCGACAAGTGGAAGCGGAAGCGGCCGCAGCCGAAGCGCTGTTGCCGGTACTCGAGCAACAACAGGCGCAGCAGGAGAATGCGCTCGCAGTGGTGCTGGGACGCAGCCCACGTGCAATTGTGGACAAGACAATCGAGCGCGGTGTGGTCCTCGACGCCCTCGCGCTGCCGCCCGCAGTACCGGCCGGGTTGCCCTCCGACCTGCTGCAGCGCAGGCCCGATATTCGGCAGGCCGAGCAGCAGCTCATCGCTGCGAACGCGCGCATCGGCGTCGCACGTGCGGCGTACTATCCGTCCGTTTCTCTCACCGGGTTCTTCGGCTTTGAAAGCGAGAACCTTTCCAATCTATTCAGCGCGCCGGCGCGCATCTGGGAGTTTTCCGCGGGCGCCGCGCAGACGGTATTCGACGCGGGCCGTACCTCCGCACAAGTCGACGTTGCCCAGGCGCGCCGCGAGCAGCAGCTGGCCGTTTACCAAAGCACGGTGCAAAACGCGTTCCGTGAGGTGAAGGATGCCCTGATCGCCAGCCGCAAATCAGCCGAGCGCTTCGCGGCAGAATCGACCCGGGTGAAATCGCTGCGCGATGCGTATCGACTGGCGCAGTTGAGTTATCGCAGCGGCGAGTCGAGTCTGCTGGAGGTGCTGGACGCCGAGCGCGGTCTGCTCGGCGCCGAGCTGGATCAAGTGCAGGCGCAACGTAATCAGCTCACGGCCACCGCAGATCTGTTCAAGGCGCTCGGTGGCGGCTGGGACAATACCGGTGAGCCCGTCGCGGTTTCGCGTTGAGCGCTGCATCACGCGCCGTCCAGAAACTCGCGCAGGACTTCGCACCACGCCTTGCTCAGATTCTCGCGATTGTAGCCGCCGCCTCCGAACGCCATGATGCGGCCATCGGTGTATTGATCGGCGAGGTGACACAGGCTGCGCGCCGCATGTGCGTGTACCTGAGGCGAATAGCGCAGATGCGCGAGCGGATCGCCTTCCAGTCCATCGGCGCCCGCCTGAAACAGAATGAACTGCGGCTTGAACTGCCGCAGATGCGCCACTACGCGCGGCCAGGCTTCGAGGAACTCCTTGTCGCCTGCGCCCGGCGGCAGTGGGATGTTGAGCTTGGTGCCGGCCGCCTTGCCTTTGCCGGTTTCATCGGCGCGCCCGGTGCCCGGATACAGGTAGCGGCCGTCTTCGTGGATGTCGGCCAGGATCAGGTCGGGATCGCGCTCATACGCGTAGAACACGCCATCGCCGTGGTGCACATCGATGTCGATGTAGGCCACGCGCTCGATCGAATACTTGGAGCGGAGCGTCTCGATGGTAACCCCGAGGTCGTTGAACACGCAGAACCCCGCAGAGCCGTCACGGCGTGCGTGATGCAGGCCGCCGATCGGTTGGAACGTGCGCCGGCAGCCGTCGGAAACGATGCGCTCCAGGCCGTCCACAGCCGAGCCCACCACGGTGGCAGCGGCTTCGAATACGTCCGGGAAGACCGGCGTGTCGCCGTTGTCGAGAAACTCCAGGCCTTGTGCTTGCGCCTGCGCGACGCGCCGCACGTGCGCTTCGGTATGGAAGCGAAGGATCTCCTCGCGAGTGGCCATGCGCGGAGTTTGCGTGTGCACACGTCGATCGAGCCCGCGCGCGAGCGCCTCGCGCCAGAACGCGCCCTGCCGGTCGACACCAAGCGGGTGGCCGGCGGGGAAGCCATAGCGCCCCAGCGCATCGCCATGATAGAGGCACACCGGCGTAGTCATAGTTCGCTTGTCTGCTGCGTAGTCGACCGACGGTAGATGAGTCGCCACACCCGCGGCAGCCGCGGCAAAGCTCCGCAGGAATTCACGCCGGGAATAGACACCGACGCGTCGATGCATCATAACCCCTCCATTGCCTGGCTCAATGCGCCGGTGGGCGTGCGCTCGCCACGATCAACCCAGGCTCGAGCCGCAATTCCAGCAGAGCTGGAAGGTGCTGGGGTTGTCTTCGGAGCACAGCTGGCAACGAAGATTGCTGCGAATCGATGGCATGTGCTCGAAGGCCTCGACGATCCCGCGGGCGCGGGAAAGATCGCGTTCGTCCACGATCCACACCTGCGGGTACGCGTCCATGACCGGCAACTGCCCTACCCCGCCCTGTGCATTCTCGTTGAACACATGCGCTTCGATCCCGGCCTGATCCAGCAGGTTTCGGATCAGGTGTGCATCGGGCAGGCTGGTGGCGGAATAAAGCTTTTTCAACTTGGCTGCAGAGGGCGGTCTGGAGTTACATCTTACCTCGACGGGAGGAAGGTGAAGAAGTGAAAAGGTGAAGAGGTGAAGAGGTGAAGAGGTGAAGAGGTGAAAAGGTGAACGGGCAAGTACAATGCTCAGATCGTGCGTCCTTCCCTCGAAGAGTCGCCTGAAAGGTGTTGCGAATCCGGCGGCGGGAGCCGCCTTCACCTTTTCACCTCTTCACCTTTTCACCTAAAACAAGTCCATCTGCCCGTCCACACGCGGCGGCCGAAACCGCGTGCTATCGATATTCGGCGAGCG
>JBGQKF010000510.1:0-3497 GCA_041499435.1 Gammaproteobacteria bacterium | reverse complement strand
GCTGCTGGCCTTCCATCTCGGCGCAGCCGACACGCATGCCGATCTATATCGAGTGTTGGCGCAGTTGAGGCCGGAGGACGCCGACTTGCTGCCCAAAGACCGCGCAGAGCTCATCGCGCGGCGCCCGCTGCAAGCGACCGCTCTCGCCCTGAGAAATCTCCTGCGCGCCGATCCGGTGGCGTCGAAGGAAACGTCGCCGAGCCCATCACCGTTGAGCGGCATGGTGCCGTCGGTACATAGCGCCACGCTGCAGGCGCTGCTGGACTCCTATACCGGAGACGCCACGCGCTATCTCAACTTCTACGGCCCGCCGGGGACTTTCCCCATCGTCGACTATGCCGATCTGCTGGCCGATGCACAGCGCGGTGGCGGACCCAGCTTCGGGCAGGTCCGCGGCAAAACCGCGATCGTCGGCTATCTCGATCTCACCACCGAACAGCGCGACGACCACTACCCGACGGTCTTTTCCAGTCGCGACGGCGTCAAGCTGAGTGGAGCTGAGATCCTCGCCACCGCGGTGAGCAACATCGAATCGAACAGCGCGCTCACGCAGCCTGCAGCGCCACTGCGGGCGGCGAGCGCCATTGCGTTTGCGATGGTGCTCGGTCCCGCTCTGCTCACCGGCTCGCTGCTGCGCGGGTGCATCCTGACGGCGTTGTTGTGGGTCGGCTATCTCGCCACCGCGCTGATCGCGTTCCGTTGGCAGAACATGTGGCTGCCGGTGCTGGTGCCTTTGCTGATTCAGACGCCGGCCGGGCTCGCCTATGCACTCGCCCACAACTACCGCGACCTGGGGCTCAAGCGTGACCGGCTGCGCGCTCTGTTCGGCAAGTTCATTCCCGACGCAGTGATCGAGGGTCTGCTCGCCAACCAGTCGCGGCTGGACATGGTGAGCGAACCGGTGTACGGCGTATGTCTGGTGACCGACGCGGAGCGCTTCACGTATCTGGCCGACACCATGCCTCCGGCAGAGCTCGCGCGCTTTCTGAACGAGTACTTCCAGGTGGTGTTCCCGCGCATCACCGAGAGGGATGGCTCCATCATCGATGTGCTGGGCGATGCCGTGCTGGCATTCTGGAAAGGCGTTGACGGCGATCACACTCTGCACAACAAAGTGTGCGCAGCCGCGCTCGAGCTCGCATCCGCGGTCGATCGCTTCAACGCCGTGTCAGCCACGCGGCTGCCGACGCGCATCGGCATTTCCGGCGGCTTCGTCACCACCACCGCCATGGGCGCATTCAATCACTATGAGTTTCGGCCCGTGGGCGAAACCGTGGTGACCTCGTTCCGGCTGCAGGATCTCAACAAGATGCTCGGCACGCGCATGCTTGCAGCCGAACCGGTGGTACGCGATGCACAGGACCTGCTGGTGCGCGACGTCGGCATGTTCCTGTTGCGCAACAAGACGATCGCGACACACGTGTTCGAGGTCCTTGGCGAGAAGACCAGCGCGTCCCCGGAGTCACTGCAGTTGTGCCTGGAGTTCGCGCTCGCGCTGGAAGCGGTTCGTGCCGGGCGCCTGTCCGTTGCACTCGAGCGCTTCCGCGCCATCCACGAGCGCTTCCCAGCCGACGGACCCAGCGCCTTCTACACGCGCTGGCTCGCCGACCATCCAGCCTGGGACGGCAGCGCCATACCGCAGAGATGATGCTCGGCTGCGACGTATAACCAAAGTCGAGTTGCGGCGCACTTGCCGACGCGGTCTGATTCGGTATGGGTGTATTGGCCATTGGCTCATCGCTCAACAGCACAAAACAATAATCGAGGGAAGAATCGATGGAAGCCTTCGCGGCTGCGAATCGCTTACGCCGTTTGCGCATCGTATGTTCGTCATGCGCGGCCGCGCTGTTGCTGGCGCTGGTCATGCCAGGGCGCACGCTCGCTGCGGATGCGAACGGTGCCAGCTGCCAATCGATAGTCGGCCGCATCGTCTCGGTCCAGGGAACTGTCGAGCTGCGACGCGCCGGCCAGTCCAACTGGACGCGCGTGCAGCGCCTCGATGTACCCGTGTGTCAGGGGGATTGGCTGCGTACGGCGGAAAAGAGCCGGGCTGGGCTGGTGATCCTGCCGGAGAAATTCGTCCGCGTGGATCAGAGCTCCACGCTCTCCGTGAATGTCACCGGCGACGAAACCATCGTCGAGTTCCTGCAAAGCGGAGATCATTCGGTGCAGCTGGACAGCGCCTCGTGCGGCGCGGGCTACTTCATCACACGCTTCCCGCGCAAGTTCAAAGTTCGCACCAACTATCTGAATGCAGCCGTCGAAGGCACCGAGTTCCTGGTCGGCGTCGCGTGCAATGCGACTCAGGTGGCGGTGATCGAGGGCAAGGTGAGCACGCAATCGCCGCTGTCATCCAATGAGCACTTCCTGCTCACTGCGGGCCAGACGGTCACGAGCGGTCCGCAACAAACGGCTGGCGTCAAGCTGCTGGTAAAGCCTGCCGATGCGGTGCAGTGGGCGCTGTTTTATCCGCCGCTTACGCAAGCGGACCCGGAGGCGATCGATCGTGCATGTCTCGACTCGGCCGCCACAGACCGGCCCCGCTGCCTTCTGCAGCGGGCCGAACAGCGCCTGCGCGTAGGTCGAGCGGACGACGCCAGCGCGGACATCGCGAAGGCTCTTGCATTGCGGCCCGATGATGCGAATGCTCACGCGCTGCTCGCGATCATCGCGGTGGTCAAGAACGAGAAAGCAGAGGCGTTGAAACTCGCGGAACGTGCCACCCAGCTGGATCCGCGTTCACTGCGCGCGTGGATCGCACGGTCGTACGCGCAGCAGGCGATGTTTCGACTCGAAGACGCCCTGGTGAGCGCGCGGCGTGCCGCCGAGCTCGATCCACGCAGCGCGGTCGCGCAAGCACGCATGGCGGAATTGCTCATGTCGTTCGGCCGCATCCGCGATGCGGCGGATACCGCGCGGGCGGCGGTAGCAGCGGACGCCAACGACAGCCGTGCGCACACCGTGCTGGGATTCGTGCACCTCGCGCAAGTCGATATCAAGCAGGCGCGGCAGGATTTCCTGGAAGCGATCGAGCGCGACCCGAGCGATCCGCTGCCGCGGCTGGGGCTGGGGCTGGCGATTATTCGCCAGGGCAATCTCGTAGCGGGGCGCGAGCAGATCGAGATTGCCGTGCTGCTCGACCCGACCAATTCGCTCATTCGCAGCTACGTGGGCAAGGCGTACTACGAGGAAAACAGCCGCGAGCGCGACCACCTCGCGGTCACGCAATTCGGCTTAGCACAGCAGCTCGACCCCAAGGATCCGACGCCCTGGTTCTACCAAGCCATCCTCGAGCTCACGCAAAATCGCTCTGTCGAAGCGCTGGTCGATATCGAGAAGTCGGTCGAGCTCAACGATGACCGCGCGGTGTATCGATCCAAGCTCCTGCTCGATGAAGACCTCGCCGCCCGCAGCGCCAGCCAGGCGCGCATCTACCAGGATCTGGGCTTCGACCAGCTCGGCGCGCTCGAGGCCGCCAAGTCGCTGTCCTACAATTT
>JBGQKF010000509.1:0-3539 GCA_041499435.1 Gammaproteobacteria bacterium | reverse complement strand
GGCGGAATGGACCAATATGCCCAGGAAAGACGCCAATGTGGGTCCGGTCACCGACAGCCTGGGCGCGGACCAATCACAACTGCCTGCCGCTTCTTCGCCACAGCCTGCGTCTTCTCAACAATAGAAGACTCGGCCCACTTCCGCATGCTGCGAGCGTCAATCGGCCCCGCAGTTTAGCGATGGCCAGGCGGAGACGTTCGCGAAGCGCGGCAAAGTGAAACCCGCGAGAGGAGCAAAAGTTGTTTCCGCCTGAGCCGCCTTTATAAACTCTTTCCGTTTTTTGTACTGGATTCCAAGGAGAGCCCCAATGAGCAATCTGCTGATCACACCTAAACGCATCCTGTTGATGGCCTTTGCTGCCGCTGTTGGTGCGGTAGCTTTGCCCGTCGCGATTGCGGGTACCCAGACGTCCGGCACAGCCGAACAATCGGCGAAGACCTCGGATGACACGAGCCTGGCCGCGCCGCCGGTGAGAACAGGCGAAGGCGCACAGGCGCCGGAGCAGTACGGTCGAGCGGGAGACGAGGAGATGCTCGAGCAAATGCAGGCCAGAGAGCATCCGCTTGCTCAGCCATCCGCGCAAGGCAACGCATCGACGGACCACCCCGACGCCTCTGCATCGTCGTCTAGCGCCCCTGAATTGTACGGCCGTGCGGGCGATGCAACGCTGCTGGAGCACCTGCAAGCGACACCGCGCTAATGCTACCGGTGCCGACCGAGACCGCTTCCGCCGTGGTTCGCGCGGCAAGAGCGTAAGCCTGCAAGGCTGAGAGCGAACTATGAGCCAATCTTGTGTCATCGCGCTTCTGCTGCTGGCGCTGGGCAGCGGAGGTGATCCACCAGGCGGGCAGTCCCAAAAGTCTGTGTGTACTGCGACCCGACAACCCACCGCGCACTGCCAGCCTGATTTCATGCGGCCTGAGCTCGGACCTGCTCTTGAAAAGCAGTTGCCCGACATTGGCCCTCGGAATCCTGCGCAGGCGCCGCCTCACGTGTCGCACGCGCAACCTCGGGTGTTCTGGCCCCCACGATTTCAGGTTGCGCCGCCGTTGGACCCATTACTGGAACCTCAGCCGGGTGACCTCGGTCGGTGAATTGGCTGAGCCGGCGAACGCGTCGGTGCCGAAGCCATGCTCGCCGAATCACGCTCCGACGACATTACTTCAGCGGGTCCTCCGGATACAGCACGCGTCGGAACGCCGCGATGATGGCCGGTTGCGGCTGACGAATCGGCGGGATGGATTGATATTGCTCCCAGCCGCCGCCCAAAGCCTTGTAGAGCGCTACGAACTGCTCGGCTACCGCGGTCTGGGAAGCGGTGTACTGCTCCTGCAGATCGTACTGTTGACGCTCTGCATCGACGACGTTGAGGAAATCCGTCAGGCCACGATCATAGCGTTGCGTAGCGAGGCTCACGGCGCGCTGGCTCGCCAGCAACGCTTCACCCAGATTGCGCAGACGGTCCTGCTGGGCGGCGTAGCTGCTGATGGCGCCGTCGACCTCCTGGACCGCCCGCAGCACCGTTTGCTTGTAGTAGACCAACTGCTCGTGCGTGCGCAGGTCCGCGATGTCGACGAAGGCATCGAGGACCCCGAAGTCGAGCAGTGGCCAGGTCGCCGCAGCTCCCGCGGACCAGATGAACTGATTGGTGACCGGAGTCACACCGAGACCCTGCCCCTGATATCCGGCGCCTGCGGTGAGTGCGAACCGCGGGAACAGGTTCGCGGTCGCGATACCGATGCGTGCGGTAGCCCCCGCCAACAGCCGCTCTGCTTCTTGAATGTCGGGCCGGCGTCGCACCAGGTCGAGCGGAAGTCCCGCTTCGATCTTTTCCGGCACCTGCGGAATCAGGTCCGGTTTCGCCAGCTCCTTCGCCAGGTCTTCGGGGAATTGTCCGAGGAGGACCGCGATGGCATACTGCGCCGCCTTGATCTGCGCCGCGAGCGGCTCGAGCTGAGCCTGCAGGGTTGCCAGCTGCCGGCGCGCCAGCGTGACGTCGAGCTCATTGGTGATGCCGCGGTCATAACGCGCCTGCACGATTTCCAGTAATTTCTGCGCGGTGCGAATGTTCTCGCGCAGGACCGCCAGTTGCGTCTGCAGCCCGCGCATGTCCAGATAGGCTCTCGCGACATCGGCGACGACGGTGACCAGCACCGCATTGCGGGCTGCCGCAGCGGCCTGCGTGTCGTATCGAGCCGCCTCGATCTCGCGCCGGTATCTGCCGAATACGTCGATCTCCCACCCCGCATCGAAACCGAACACCTGCGTGATGTGGTCGAGACCCTGAGTGTCAGTGGCGGCAACTAAGGGCGGTGAGGCGCGACCGCGCGCGAGATTGCTCCCGGTTCCGCGTGCGGCGCCCGCGCTTGCGTTTAATACGGGGAGCGCCTGGCCGCTAACAGCCGCCTCGAAGGTCCTTGCCTCCTGCAAACGCGTGAGCGCGATCTCGAGGCTGGGGTTGGCCTGGAGCGCCCGTTCGATGAGCGAATCGAGCTGCCGATCGTTTAGCGCATGCCACCAGTTCGCGGGGTCGATCGCTGCCTTACCCCGTGCTGCTGCATCTGAGGCTTCCGAGACAGCGATGAAGCCGTCGGGCAGCTTCACCTGCGGTTTGCGATAGTTGGGACCGACGGTGCACCCCGCGAGCCATACGGTGAATACGATTGCCAACGCGCCTCGGATCGCTCTACTCATGCCGATTCCAATCAGCGTGTCTTCAGCGCGGTGGCCGATGTTGGGGTGGGCGGGGACTGGTTTACCGCCACAACCTCGCCTTCGCTGATCTGGCTGCTGATATTGAGCGCGACCTTCTCGCCAGGGGACACACCCGATCCTAGTTCCAGCAGATTGCCGTCGTCGCGGGCGATCGTGATCTTGCGAAAGCTCACCCGCCCGCTGTCATCGACCACCGCCACATGCGGTCCGCTGGAGCGGAACACCAGCGCGGCAGCCGGCACCTGGAGCAGGTTATCGGTCTGCAGCTGGAAGCTCACGTTCACATACATGCCGGGCACCAGCACGCGATCGGGATTAGGAATGTCGACCTCAACCCGCAGCGTGCGCGCCTGCGGGTTGATTGCCTTTGCGGTGCGTGCGATCTTCCCGCTGAAGGTTCGGTCGGCCAGGTTGCTTGCTCTAACCTCGACCGGCCCGCCGGCTTTCATCAAGTCGCCCGCGGCGCTCTGCGGCACATCGACGAACACCCGCATCGGATCGTCCTGGCTCAAGCGGTAGAGCGACGTGTTGCCCGCCGTGCTGCCGGCCGTGACGAGATTACCGATATCGATGCGCCGTTCCGTGATGGTGCCGTCGAATGGAGCCGTAACGTGCTTGAAGCGTGCCATAGCCGTAAAGCGCTCCACCCGCGCCTGATCGAGAGCCACCTGCGCGCGTGCGGCGTTCAACTTGGCGGCTGCGCTGTCGAAGTCGGCCCGCTTGGCTTCGCGCTCCTGCTCGGAGACCACGCCTTTGGGCGAATCGCGCCAGCGCTCGTTGGTGGTCTTGGCGAACTCGGCCTCCGCCTCCTTCACCCTGACTTG
>JBGQKF010000508.1:0-3543 GCA_041499435.1 Gammaproteobacteria bacterium | reverse complement strand
TGACCGCGCGGTGTATCGATCCAAGCTCCTGCTCGATGAAGACCTCGCCGCCCGCAGCGCCAGCCAGGCGCGCATCTACCAGGATCTGGGCTTCGACCAGCTCGGCGCGCTCGAGGCCGCCAAGTCGCTGTCCTACAATTTTGGCGATTACTCCGCGCACCGGTTCCTCTCGGATATTTACTCGGCACAGCCGCGTCAGGACGTGGGACAGGCGAGTGAGTTGCTGCAGTCGCTGTTACGCCAGCCGATAAACGTCGATCCTGTACCGGTGCTGCGCCCACTCGAAACCGCATCGCTGCCACTGCCCAAGGTCGGCATTCTGAAGGGATTCGGGCCCAGTCAAACCACTTTCAATGAGTTCAATCCGCTGTTCGCCAGCAATGGAATGTCGCTCTACCTCGATGGCATGAGCGGCAGCAAGGACACCTGGAGCAATCAGGAAATCGTCACCGGCATCGCGGACCGCACCTCGTTCAGTCTGGGATATGGTCACGTGCAAAGCGATGGCTTCGAGACGAACCGCGACTTTCGCATGGACGCCTACGATGCGTTCTTTCAAACCATGCTGACCGATCGTGTCAACGTACAGGCGGAGATCAACGTCGCCGAGTTCGGTGGCGGAAACGTGATATCGGCGTTCGACCCGGGCAACGCTGCCGCGCAGCGCATCGCCGACAAGCCCTCGACCTTCAGGCTGGGAAGCCTGATCGAGCTCACCCCCGGCTCGAATCTGGTGCTCTCCGGAATCTACCAGACACGCGATGTTACGTTCAGCCCGCTCGATGCAACCTCGCAACAGCAAGCGCGATGGGAAGCCAATACCGAGGAGGCCCAATACCTGTGGCAGCGCGAAAGTCTCAGCCTGGTAGCCGGTGCGGGGCACATGGAATACAGCCTCAAAGTAACTTCGGTATCACTGGGCCAGGCCACGCCCCTGCCTCCCGCGAGCGGTTACTACTCCAACGGCTACGTCTATGGCTATGCCAGCCCCTTCGACCGGCGGCTCAACATCCAGCTCGGCGTGAGCGTCGACCATCTGCGCGACGGTCTTGCCGGCGTCGAACCGGTAAATCAAACAGAGATCAATCCTAAGCTGGGTCTCATTTGGAAAGTGCTGCCTTCGACTACGTTGCGCGCGGCGGCATTCAGGACGCTGCACCGTCAGATCATCTCCAACCAGACCATCGAGCCGAGCCAGGTGGCCGGCTTCGCGCAATTCTTCGATGACGTTGCCGGAACCGTGGCCTGGACCTACGGTGCGGGACTGGACCAGCGCATCACACCGACGCTGCATGTCGGCTTCGAAGGAACGTATCGTGAGCTGACCGTACCGGGACAAGACGCGACCAGCTTCAGACTGAACGATTTCAACTGGCGCGAGCAAACCGCGCGTGCTTACCTGTACTGGGCAATCCCGAAGTCGCAGGACGCTTCTATTTTCGGAAAGTGGTCCTACGCGGTGAGTGCCGAATACCAGTACGAAGACTTTCAGCGCCCGGCGGGACAGCCTGGGTTCGAAGGCTTCTCGCCGCTCAACACGACGTACGTCCCGCTCGCGCTGACCGCATTCCCGATGAGCTATTGGTCGATCCGGCTGGGAACCACGTACATCAAGCAAAACGGCACACTTCACGAGCTGTCGGTACCCGATGCGTTCCCCGCGGGAGGCACCTACTGGGTGACGGACATCGGCGCCACTTATAAACTGCCGGGACGGCGCGGAAAACTGATGCTGGGTGTGAACAACCTGTTCAACAACAAGCTCCTCGGATATCAGGACGCCGACCCGGCCAACCCGCGTTATACCAGAGGCCAATTTGCGTACGCACGGATCGTCCTGCAATTTTGACGCACGCTGCAGGTCTTCTATCCAGGCCCTGTGTCGAAGCTGACGATCCGGTAAAGTCTCATCCGATGAGATGCCGTAGGTCCAGGCCCCACGTTGGTCTTGCCGCGGCGCCATCACTACATTTTCGTCTTCGGAACAAGTTGAGACAACAGGGAGGCATGATGAGAAATGGCGTGCAACTCGTACTGGCGGCTCTCGCGCTTGGTTCAATTGGCGGATGCGCTCAAACACAGACGATTCCCGACCCGCCCAACCCGCCGGGAGCGGTGCATTTCATTTTGAGCGGTCGTGACGAGGCGGTGAACACCTTCCAGCGCAATTTCGAAAAGGTCAAGCCAAGCGAGTGCCAAAGTGTTCTGGCGGGTCCCAGCAAGGGCGACGACGAACAACACAGCGAAGAGATGGTGCTCGTGTATCGGTGCACGAACACCAATGCGCAGACTTTCCTCGCATTCGGGACCGCATTTACCCAGACGGTGGGTGACTCCCGGAAGTCGGCACAGGCATCCTTGGATCCGGTCTATGTCGCACAGGGCTCGACCGGACTCAAGATGACCGCTACGACATCGACGTGCCTCAAGTTCTGGTGCGCGCTGCTCAGGAGCTACGGCCCTTGGGTGCAAAAGTATCAGTGCAGCCGGCGCTGCTGAGGCGTTTTGGAATCGGGGCCGTCGGTACGGCCCCGCCCTACAGACAGGTCCGATCTTCCCGCCGGGCACAATATCTGGCATCGTTGTCGTCTCCAGCTAACGGAAACCACGATGCTACCGACCGTCGCCTTTCAATCGGCCAAAGCGCTCGCTTCGGCCATCCGCCGCGGCAAGATCACCAGTCGCGATCTACTGGATCTTTATCTCGAGCGCATCCAACGCTACAACCCGAAGCTCAACGCCATCATCGTGATGGATGTGGAAGCTGCGCGCAAACGCGCACGTCAGGCGGATGCGGCGCTGAAGAGAGGCACGGCGTGGGGTCCGTTGCACGGGTTGCCGATGACCGTCAAGGAGTCCTTCGATGTCGCCGGCATGGCGACGACGTGGGGGCTGCTGGAGCTCAAGAACCATCGCGCGCAGAGCAACGCGCTGGCGGTGCAGCGCTACATCGACGCCGGCGCCATCGTGTTCGGCAAGACCAACGTTCCCACCATGCTGGCCGACTGGCAGACGTTCAACGACATCTACGGCACCACGAACAATCCCTGGGACGTGACGCGAGTTCCCGGTGGCTCATCCGGCGGAGCGGCAGCAGCGCTGGCGGCAGGCCTCACCGGCCTGGAGACCGGCAGCGACATCGGCGCATCGATCCGCGATCCCGCGCACTACTGCGGCGTGTACGGCCATAAGCCCACCTACGGCATCTGTGCACCCAATGGTCAGTCCCTTCCGGGCAAAGTCGCAACCCAGGACATCGCCGTGATCGGTCCACTCGCGCGCAGTGCCGACGATCTCGAGCTGGCGCTGAAGATCATCGGCGGCCCCGATGCGATCGATGGACGCGGCTGGCGGCTCGCGTTGCCGGCATCACCGAAGAAGTCGCTACGCGAGTTCAAAGTCGCGGTCATGCTGAGCGCCGAAACCGCTGAGGTCGATCGCAGCGTGCAGGATCGCATTCAAGGTGTCGCTGACTTTCTTGCGAAGAGCAAAGCCAAAGTCAGCGACACCGCGCCTCCCGACATCGATACCGCGAAAGCGCAT
>JBGQKF010000507.1:0-3544 GCA_041499435.1 Gammaproteobacteria bacterium | reverse complement strand
CGTGTTCAAGATCAACGATAGCTCGATCGAATGAATATCCTCGAAACTGGTCTTAACGGCGTTTTAATACTAGAGCCAAAGGTCTTCGGCGATGCGCGAGGGTTCTTCTTCGAGAGCTACAACCAGCGGGTGGTAGCTGACCGCGCCGGGATAACGGAACCATTCGTTCAGGATAACCACTCACGATCCGCGAAGAACGTCTTGCGAGGATTACACTATCAAATCAGGCAACCGCAAGGCAAGCTCATAAGGGCCATATCGGGATGCATTTTGGATGTCGCCGTGGATATCCGCAGATCTTCCCCGCATTTTGGCAAATGGGTAGGCATCGAGGTGTCTGCGGAGAACAAGCGCATCGTTTGGGTGCCGAAGGGTTTCGCTCACGGGTTTCTCGTGCGGAGCGAGCATGCGGAGGTCCTCTACAAGACGACAGATTACTGGGCCCCGGAGCATGAGCGCACCATCGCCTGGGACGACCCCGATCTGGCGATCGATTGGGGACTCGATTCGGCTCCTGTGCTTTCGGCGAAAGACATCGCGGGGGCCAAGCTGCGCGACGCTGAGGTCTTCGATTGAGGATACTGCTGACTGGCGCAAATGGGCAAGTTGGATGGGAACTGGCCCGACTGCTTCCGCTGTTGGGTGAAGTCGCCGCACTGGATCGCAAGCAGTGCGATCTCTCGGATCTGAAGCGCGTTCGCGATGTTGTACGCGAATTCAAACCCGACGTCGTGGTGAACGCTGCGGCTTACACAGCGGTAGATCAGGCCGAGAGTGAGCCGGAGGTCGCTCGCATCGTGAATGCGGCTGCGCCAGAAGTCATGGCCAACGAACTCTCGCGTACTTCAGGTCTGTTGGTGCATTACTCGACGGACTACGTCTTCGACGGCACGAAATCGGGCCCCTACACCGAGGACGATGCGACGAATCCGGTTAACGCGTATGGAGCCAGCAAGCTGGAGGGTGAGCGGGCGCTCCAGCACACTGGAGTTGCTCACTTAATATTCCGAACGAGCTGGGTGTATGCGGCGCGCGGTAGAAACTTCCTCCTCACGATGCTTCGCCTGTTCAGCCAGCGGCCCGAACTGAAGATTGTCTCCGATCAGATCGGCGCTCCAACCTGGAGCAGATGGATCGCGCAGCAGACGATTCAGGCGATCCGTCTGCGGGCGAAGAGCGACGAGCACGATCCGCGCTTCAACGGAGTCTTTCACATGACAGCGGGCGGATATACTTCGTGGTACGGATTTGCGTGCGCCATACGAGCTCTGCACTATGCGGGGCAAGAAGCCGCAGCGCCTCGCCTGGTGCCGATTAGTACTGCGGAGTATCCGACACCGGCGAAGCGGCCCTTGAACTCGGTCCTGAGCAACGCGAGGCTGAGTGCTATAGGTTTGATCCAGCCATCGTGGGAAATCCTGTTAGCACAGTGTCTGGCGGAAATTGGCAACAGCCCCGTCGAGACACGGCTGTAACGGAGCTGAATTACTTACAAATGAGGCGCGTGACTTAGGACGTTCGGATGATGGCTGGTTCGAAGGCATACGATTTCAAAGGCAAACGCATCTGGATAGCCGGCCACCGCGGCATGGCCGGCTCTGCGATCGTCCGCCGCCTCGCAAGCGAGCGATGCGAAGTCCTCACTGCGACGCGCCAGGATGTCGACTTGCGCCGACAGGCCGATGTCGAAGCCTGGATCGCAGACAAGCGACCTCAGACGATTTTCATCGCCGCGGCTACTGTGGGCGGGATTCTCGCCAACTCCACACGACCTGCCGAGTTTCTCTACGATAACCTCGCGATCGAAACCAACATTATCCACGGCGCATGGAGAGCAGGCGTCGAAAAATTGATGCTGCTCGGCTCGTCGTGCATCTATCCCAGGATGGCACCGCAGCCCCTGGTCGAGGAGGCATTGCTCAGTGGAGTTTTGGAGCCTACCAACGAGTGGTACGCGATCGCCAAGATCGCCGGTATCAAGCTATGCCAGGCCTACCGGCGGCAGTATGGCTGCGATTTCATCGCCGCGATGCCCACGAATCTGTACGGGCCCGGCGACAACTACGAGGTGGCGAGCAGTCATGTCGTTGCTGCGCTCCAGGTGAAGATTCACCAAGCCAAGACGCGGGGGGCGAACTCGGTGGAAGTGTGGGAGACTGGGACGCCACGCCGGGAATTTCTGTACGTCGACGATCTTGCCGACGCGGTGATCTTCCTCATGAAGAATTACTCCGACGAGCCGCATATCAATGTGGGCACCGGGACCGATGTCACGATCAACGAGCTCGCAGGCATGATTGCCCGGGTTGCCGGATATCAGGGCACCTTCGTGTACGATGCCTCGAAGCCTGACGGGACCCCGCGCAAGGTCATGGATGTTACGTGTCTGCGCAAGCTGGGATGGACTGCGAAGATCCCGCTGGAGGAAGGACTGGAACGCGCGTATCGCTGGTACGTGGACAATGCGGCTTCATACGAAACGGTGTGATGCCCTGTAGTGCGTTCACGCGCAGCGCGGGGATGAGCCGCGGCTGGCTGCTGCAGACAAGCCCACCCTATCGTCGAATCTCTTTTCCGACATGAACATTCTCGTCGTCGGCGGCGCCGGTTACATCGGCTCGCACATGGTCAAGCTGCTGCTCGACATGGGCTACAGCGTCGTCACATTCGATGATCTCTCCAGCGGTCGCCGCGAAGCGGTGCTCGGCGGGGAATTCATTCGCGGCACGCTGGCCGACCGCACTGCGCTCGACGATGCGCTCACCGCTCACCGCATCGACGCGGTGATGCACTTCGCCTCGTTCATTCAGGTGGGCGAGTCTGTGCGCAACCCCGCTATCTATTACCGCAACAATCTGTCGAATACGCTCAACCTGCTGGACGCCATGGTCGCAGCGCAAGTGAAGCGCTTCATCTTCTCTTCGACTGCGGCCATCTTCGGCGAGCCTGACTATGTGCCTATCGATGAAGCCCACCCACAGCGCCCGGTCAACGCATACGGGGCCTCCAAGCAGATGGTGGAGCGCGCCCTGCAAGACTACGACCGCGCCTACGGGCTGCGATCGGTGTGCCTGCGGTATTTCAACGCGGCCGGAGCCGATCCCAGCGGGCAGATCGGCGAGTTGCACGACCCGGAAACGCATCTGATCCCGCTGCTCCTGCAGGTTGCATCCGGGCGGCGTGACGCGGCCCACATCTTTGGGCGCGATTACGACACGCCGGACGGTACGTGCATCCGCGATTACATCCACGTCGTCGATCTATGCCAGGCGCACGTGGCAGCACTCAAGTTCCTGCACGATCAGACCCGAAGCGGGGCGTTCAATCTAGGGAACGGGAGCGGCTTTTCGATTCTCGAAGTCGTCGCTGCGGTCGAGAGGATTACGGGTCGTAAGGTTCGCGTTGTCGATGCGCCAAGGCGCGATGGCGATCCGGCTCGTCTGGTGGCGGATGCCAACCTGTCACGCCGTGTGCTGGAATGGTCGCCGCGCTACTCGGACCTCCACACGATCGTCGAGCATGCTTGGCGATGGGAGCTGAAATT
>JBGQKF010000506.1:0-3563 GCA_041499435.1 Gammaproteobacteria bacterium | reverse complement strand
GGGTAGAAGTCAAGTCTGACCTTAAAGCCTGTCCCACCAAGACCGCCATCGGCGAAGTGCCCTCCTGCGGGAAGGTCTGGAAGCTCGCGTCCGGCAGCGCCGAGCTCAAGACGGACGGTGACCTGGAGGTCCAGGTGAAGGGCCTCGTGCTCAACGACCCGTCGACTGGGACCTCCAATGGAACTCCCGACGGCGTAGATGGCGTCGCCGCCGCGGTCGTGTGCGCCGGCAAGGTGGTTGCGCAAACCGATGTGGTACCGCTGAGCAAGGAGGGATATGCCAACGTCAAAGCCAAAGTTTCCGTGCCGAGCGACTGCAAGACTCCGGTCATTGCCTTGCGCGAGCGCTACCAAGGTAAGATCGGCGGCTGGCTCGCGGCCACCAGCTTCTAACCGCCCAGCCTCCCCCGCATGCGGGGGAGGCTTCTGAGCTTGCTCACGGACCGGGACCGTCATCGCCCGCTTCAGAAAGAACTAGCCGCACGGGTCATGCACGATTCCCCGATCCTGGCGCACGGTCTGTGCTGGAGCAATCGTACAAACATTGCAGAGGAATTTGCATGCCAGACCGGAAGGCGCTGGCCGGTCGAATGCTCCGCGCAACCGTCTCAGATGCCGATCCCTGGAAGATACATCGCGAAATGTCGCGCCACCGCAACGCCCGCTCGCTTGGCCGCATCGCTGGCGAACTCCCTCGCCAGCTTCGCAAACCCGTCGCGCAGCTTGTCTCTTTGCTTTTCCTTCTGGATGCTTTCGAATTCCTCCTTGAAGCGCTGAATGGCCTTGGCATCGAAGAACTGGGCGAGCAGCCTGAACAGCCCGGCAGCGTCGACCTTCAGCAGCTCGGCGTTGAAAGAATGATCGAACAGCAGACCCTGCGTTTTGAGCTGCCCTTGCAGCCAATTCTTAGCGAGTGCGTCCTCGATCACGAGGTGAATCTGTTCCCCGTTCAGATCCAGCGCAGCACCATTCAATGCGACCAGCAGGCGTGCCAGCGCCTGGTCTTCCACGCGACCTTCTCCATATTTGAGGCTAGACTCGTAGCGCAGTTGCTTGATGCGCGATACCGGCGCCCGCAATAACACGCTCGCATCTTGATTCGAGTATTTGTGCAAAGGTCCCGCTCCCGGCAAGCCGTACTTGTCGAGCAAATGCATCACCAAGGCATCGGTATCTCGCTTGCCCAGCGCGCCGATGCCGAATGTCAGATAGTGCTTGAGGAACTCCGACTGGAACGTTTCGGTGCTGGTCATATTGCGAGGTCCGGTTCAGTTCTGCTAAATCATTGAGACGGCGATACGGGCGAGATTATTTGTGTTCTGAGGCGACCGACGGCCGAGCCGCTCGATCGGCGGCAGACGAAGGTCGTTGAAAATCAACACTACGACGCGTTTGCTTGCACGGCAAACAAATCGTGCGGGCAACCACAACGCTAGTATAACACGAGGCTGATTATATATACAGTACAAAAGCTCATTGCAAGCGGTGTAGTGGGCTCGCTCGCCCATCATCGTGGACAATACGAGACAATGACGGAATAACCCTCTCGAGGAATTTGCATGTCAGACCGCAGTCGCTCTCATGACAATCAAAGATCGCCTGCGGCGGGCGCGCTGGATGGTATCCGCGTCGTAGACCTGTCGCGCTACATCGCGGGCCCGTACTGCGCCATGCTGCTGGGCGACATGGGCGCGGACGTGGTCAAGGTGGAACCACCGGGCCGCGGTGAGAACAGTCGCGCCTTCGGTCCGTTTGTCGAGGGCGAGAGTCTCTATACCATGGTGTTCAACCGCAACAAGCGCAGCCTGACGCTCGATCTGCGCTCGGATCAGGGCAGAGATGTGCTCCGCGACCTGTTGCGCAGGGCGGATGTGCTGGTCGAGAATTTCGTACCGGGCACTTTGGAGAAGATGGGCTTCGACTGGGACGCGCTGAAGGAGCTCAACCCGCGTCTCATCGTGACGCGAATCTCCGGTTTCGGCCAGAGCGGTCCTCTATCCAGCAAACCTTGTTTCGACGTCATCGCGCAAACGATGAGCGGGCTCATGGATATCACTGGCGAAGCCAATGGCCGTCCCACCATGGCCGGCACTTATGTGGTGGATTACTCGACGGGCCTCTACGCAACGATCGGTACGCTGGGCGCGCTGCAGGCCAGAGGCCGCAGCGGCGTGGGGCAGATCGTGGACGTGGCGCTGCTGGATTCCGCGCTGTCGATGCTGATGACGGCGATTCCGGAGCAGATGCTGCTCGGTCGCACCATGACGCGCAGAGGCAATCGCGATCGCTACGGCGCGCCGGCGAATACTTTCCCAACCCGCGATGGTGCGTGGGTTCATCTCGCCACTGCAGGCGAGCCGATGTTCCAGGCGCTGGTCGATGCCATGGGTCATTCGGAGCTAGCTGACGATCCTCGATTCCAGGGCAACGACGTGAGAATGGAGAACGTCGAGGAATTGGAAGGGCTCATCACGCAATGGACCACAACACTAACGGCAGCAGACCTGCTGGCAAAGCTCCAGGCACTCGGCGTTCCCTCTGCGAAAGTCGCGCGCGTTTCCGAGCTCGTAGACGACCCTCATCTTGCCCATCGCGGGCAGATTCTGAGCATGGATCATCCCAAGGCGGGTACGGTGCCCATGCAAGGCTTCTCTGTACAGTTCGGTGAATCGCCGATGCGCCTGCGCCATCCGCCGCCGATGCTCGGGGAACATACGAACGCGATTCTGACAGAGTGGCTGGCAATGACTCCGGACCGGATCGAAGAGCTGCGTCAGTGCGGCGCCGTCTAACAACATCCTCTGCATCCCGGATTGACCAACCTGTGACGCTATGACACTCGAGCACCTCCTCATCGCCAACCGCGGCGAAATCGCGATCCGGATCGCTCGCACCAGCGCCGAATTAAATATTCGTTCCCATGCAATCTTCTCGGAGGATGACGGTGAGTCCGATCACGTCAGGAAAGCGGACGAAGCCCATCGCTTGACGGGAACGGGGCCCGCTGCGTACCTCGACGCTGAGCAGATCATTCGCGTCGCGCTCGAGGCTCACTGCGACGCCGTTCACCCCGGCTACGGTTTTTTGAGCGAGAACGCGGACTTCGCGCGCAGATGCGCAGAGGCCGGTCTGCGCTTCGTCGGGCCGACGCCCGATGTGCTGGAGGCGTTTGGTGACAAGGGGAAGGCGCGCAGCCTCGCCTTCAAGTGCGGCGTGCCGGTCCTGCCGGGGACCAACGGTGCTACATCGATCGAGGAAGCCCGTCGATTCCTTCGATCTCAGGGTGCGAAGGGCGCCATCATGATCAAGGCCATCGCGGGCGGTGGTGGCCGTGGTATGCGACGGGTGGTCGGCATCGCGGAACTGGACTCAGCCTATGAGCGCTGCCGCTCCGAAGCGATGCAGGCGTTCGGCAACGGCGAAGTCTACGTGGAAAAGCTTTTCCCGAAAGCCCGCCACATCGAAGTGCAAGTGATCGGCGATGGCACCGGCGAAGTGACACACCTTTGGGAGCGCGAGTGCAGTCTTCAGCGCAATCGGCAAAAGCTCGTGGAGATCGCGCCG
>JBGQKF010000505.1:0-3581 GCA_041499435.1 Gammaproteobacteria bacterium | reverse complement strand
CTGCTGTGCTTTGCGTCTTTGCGCCTTTTGCGTCGAAGATTCGCTCTCCGACGCGCATCGCCGCCTTACTGCAGCTTTTGCAGAAGCACTCTCGCCTCCTTCAGATCAAGTGTGTCCAAGCCTTCACTGAACCAATCGTAAATACCCCTGAGCAGTCGGCGGGCTTCCATGCGTTTGTGTTGCCCTTCCCAAAGCCGAGCCAGGCTGATCGATGCCCGCAGCTCATACGATTTCGCTTGTTGTCTGCGCGCGATGTCGATGGCCTGACGGAAGCTTGTTTCTGCGCTCGCAGCGTCGGCGCTCCCACCGAGAGACAATAATTCCCCCTTGAGCCGATGCAGTTCCGCTTCGCCCCAGTGCTCCTCGTTCCGGTCGATGATAGTCAGCCCTTCCGCCACCGCAGCCAGCCCTTCGGCCCGCTGTCCGAGGGAGCAATGGGCGTCCGCAAGGAGCGCGAATATGACGGTGAACAGCAGCTCGGATCCGATGTCGCGTGACCTCTGGATGCTCTCGCACATCAGGGCGATGCCTTCATCGGTATGCCCCAGCAGCACGAGATTCGCGCCCTGAAACGCCGAGATCACCGCCCCGAAATAGGCGAATCCTTGTTCCATGCAAAGGGCAACGGCGGTTTCGAGCGAACTGCCGTGCGGCTTTGGCTCTCTACGGTAGACATGAAGAATCCCCACGCCCGCAAAGCCTCTCGCTAGAGCGAAGGGGTGCGACGTGCCTTCAGCGAAGCTCAGTGCATCGCGCGCGCGCTGTAGTCCTTCGTCGGGGTATCCCAACGCCCACAGGCCCATCCCCAACCAACCCCACGAGGACGCCTTGGGGTCTTGACCATAAAGAACCGTATGCAGCTTGCGCCTTTCGCCTCCGTACAGACGCACGCTTTCCTCCAAGTCCACGCGGCCGGAAGCGAATCTTGCCATCGTGCTGGACACGATTCCGCTCAGGTAATGGGCTTCGATCAGATCGTCGATGTCCTGCACGCGGCGCGCCAGGCTCAAGCACTGATCCGCAATATCGCGTGCGTTGCGTTGATCACCGCGAACAAAATGGAACGCGCCCAGGCCCCACATCGCACGGAATAATTGTGGAGCTTCGCCCACCTGCCGGCACAGGTCTCCCGCTCTGGTAAAAGCCCGCGCAGCCTCTGCTGAGGCCCAGCCCTTCACGGGAATGAGCGCGTATCCCAGTGCGACCTGCAGCCCGAGCTCGACCTGGTCTCTCTGCAGCGAGGCGGGCACCAGCTTCAATACTTCGAGTCCTTTCGTAAAATGCGCGACCGCTTCGATATTCGACGCGCGCTGGACCGCGCTTTGGCCTGCTTTCTGCCACCACATCACGGCGTCGATCGGCATCCCGGCCTCGGTGTAGTGATGGGCAACGACCTCCGGATGAACTTCTGCTTCGCTCGAGAACTTCTCTACCATCACCTGCGCGATGCGTTGGTGATTTTGCTGCCTCGTGGTACGCAGCAACGACTGATAGGCAGCTTCCTGGATGAGCGCGTGCTTGAAGGTGTAAGTAGCCTCGGGCGGGACGCCGTGCTGGTAAACCAGTTCGGCATCCACGAGGCGGGCCAGGTCGCGCTCGAGCGTGGCCTCATCGAGATTCGAGATCGCACTCAACAGGCGATACGAAAAAGCGCGGCCGATCGTCGAGCTCAGCTGTGCGACCGTCTTTACGGTATCCAGGCGGTCGAGCCGAGCGGTGAGCGAGTCCTGCAGCGTTGACGGAATGGCGAGCGGAGGCAGCGGCGCAGTGAGCTCATAGCGATCTTCCTGCTCGTGCAGTAGACCGGATTCCAAAACCATCTTGGTCAGCTCTTCGACGAACAGTGCCACGCCGTCGGTCTTGTCCACGATCAGCTCGACCATGGCGGGAGGAACATGCTTGCCTGCTACGCCTTCCACCATCAGCACGCTCTGCTGCTTGGTAAGACGATCCAGCGTGAGCAGTGTGAGATGAGAATACGCTGTCCAGGGTGATCGGAAATTGGGGCGCGCGGTCAGCAACGCAAACACCGGAGCAGTCGGCGCCTGCTCCAGCAGCGACGTCAGCAGCTCCAGCGTGGTTGGATCGACCCAATGCAAATCCTCGACGATCAGCAGGACGGGGCGTGCGCTGGCCAGGGAAAGCACCGCGCTCAGCAACGTCTCCAGCGTTCTTTGCTTCTGGCGCTCGGGACTCATGGGCGCCAGCGGGTACGCAGGGACTGGCAGGGATAGCAGCGAGGCCAGCAGCGGCAACGACTCCTCGGCCGACAGACCATGCCTCCCGCAGAACTGCTCGAGCTTGGCCAGCTTCACTTCGTTGGAGTCGTCGCCTCGCCATTCGAGGACCCGAGGCAGGAAATCGATCACGGGATATAGAGGGCTGTTGGCGTAATACGCCGAGCAAAGGAACTCCATGGTCGTGCAGGAGTTATCCCCGATGCGTTCCCTCATCACCTGCACCAGCCTCGACTTGCCGATGCCCGCGTCTCCCATGAGCAGAACCGCTTGGCCTTGTCCGCCCGTGACCTGCCGCCAGCGATCCAGCAACAGATCCAGCTCCTGCTCACGTCCTACCAGGGGCGTCAGCCCGGTTGCAGCTGCAACATCGAGGCGGCTGCGAACTCCACTTTCATCCAGAACTTGATAGACGGATAGAGGCTCTGCGAATCCTTTAAGCCGATATTTCAACGGACCGCTGCTGACAAAAAACCCTTCCACGAGCCGATGCGTCGCGGCGCTGATGACCACTGCGTCGGGGTCGGCCAGCCCCTGCAGTCGGGCAGCCAGATTCGGCGTCTCTCCGAGAGCAAGATGCTCATGCCGGGTACCGCTGCCGACCTCTCCCATCACCACCAGCCCGGTGTGGATACCGACTCGCAAAGACAGCGGCGCGTTGAGCTTGGGGGCGAGCGACGCGCTCAGCTTCCGTATCGATGCCGTGATCGCAAGTCCAGCGCGCACAGCGCGATGTGCGTCGTCCTCATTCGCCCGTGGATGGCCGAAGTAGACCAGCAGTCCATCGCCCAGGTACTGCGCAATGTGTCCCTCGAAGCGCGCAATGACATCGCCACAGGCCGCCTGGTAGCTGCGCACCACGTTACGGAATTCCTCCGGATCCAATCGAGCCGACAACGCGGTAGAGTCCACCAGATCGCAGAACATGACGGTGAGCTGCCGACGCTCGGCATCGTCGTTCGGGGAAAGCGAGCGGGCGCTGGCAGTCGAGGGCTGCTCGCTATTGTCAGCGCGGGGAGGATACGCACTCAGAGGCTGCCCACAGCCCCCACAGTACTCGTCGCCTGGCTCGTTGGCGAAAGCACACCCGGGACATACGATCGGCAGCGCATGGCCGCAAGCCGAGCAAAATTTGCGCTGGGATCGGTTTTCAACTCCGCAGGTCACACATCGCACTAGATTGGTCACTAGCCTGGATAATTCATGAAGGACTCGGGGTCGGGCTGCGACACGTTACCGCTTGCGGCCGTTTGCGGGAGCAGCCCGCCGCCGCCCGTCCCCGCCCCACAGCAACACCCTCGCCGTGGGCCGGGCGGCATGGCGAGTCGAGTTCCGAGCCAGTTG
>JBGQKF010000504.1:0-3585 GCA_041499435.1 Gammaproteobacteria bacterium | reverse complement strand
CGCGGCTGGTAATGCAGCACGAATTCCTGGCGCTCCACCGCGCGCCGCAGGCGAGTCTCGCGGGACAGGCGCTCCACCGAGCGCGTATCGAGGTCCTTGCTGTAGAACTGCACACAGTTGCGCCCGAGTTGCTTGGCGCGATACATGGCGACATCGGCATGGCGGATCAGCGTCGCGGCCTGCTCGGCATCCTTGGGATAGAGCGAAATGCCGATGCTGCCGGTTACATAGACTTCATGGCCGCCGATGGTGAGCGGCCGCGCCAGCATGGTCTGCATGCGCTCGGCCGCGAGCTTGACCTCATCGACGCTCTGCACGTTCTCCATCACCACGACGAACTCGTCGCCGCCCTGACGTGCCACCGTGTCCGACTGCCGGACGCAGTCCTGCAGCCGCGCCGCAACCGCCTTCAGCAGCGCGTCGCCGGCGGCGTGACCCAGCGTATCGTTGATGTTCTTGAAGCGGTCGAGATCCACGAACAAGATGGCGACGTGAGTGCTGGTACGTTGCGCGAGCGCGATGCCGTGCTCGATGCGCGCCTGCAGCAGCGAGCGGTTGGGCAGCGCGGTCAGCACATCGTGCGTCGCGAGAAAATAGAGCCGCTCCTGCGAACGCTGCAGCGCTTCTTCCGCTTCCTTGCGATCGGTTATGTCGGAAAACGAGGCGACCACGGACAGCACGCTTGCACGATCGTCGGCGAAGATCGGGCGCGTGTTGATCGAAAGCCAGCGCCGGCCGCGCCTGGATTCCACACCCATCACCACGCCGCTGCATGCCGTACCTCGCAGCGCCGCGACGATGGGACATTCCGAGACGCGGAATCGGGTGCCGCCCTCCTTGATCGCGTGGCGGCTCACCACGGAACCGCGGCGGCCTACGATCTCATCGGCGTGACGATCCAGGATCTTCTGCGCTGCCTCATTGCATTCGATGACGCGGCCGTCCTTGCCGATGATCACCACGCCCTCGGCCATGGCCGCGATCACGGAACGGTAGCGCGCCTCGGTCTCACGCAGACTGGACTGTAACGCCTGGACTTTTCGCTCGTTGCGGTTCAATGCCGTTTAGATTTGTCGAAATAATGACTTGGCTGCGACCTGTGCAAGCCGTTTTGTATTGTCGCATCGAATGACAGGTGGATCGAGCGCGATAGCATCGCTACTTGCGCTCGGCAAAGCAAGAATCGTGAAACGTTGCTTGTGCCGTGCGTCCGTCGCATGGGCGCCAGAACATCGGCGCGAGCGATCTTTGGTTACACTGCCGGCTCCCTCACCAGGAGAATTCGCTTGCAGTACATGCGCTCCGCAGCTTTTCGTGCTGCACTGACGGCCCTGGCATTGCTGTCCGGCGCCCCCGCCATCGCCGATCGCAACTTGAGCGATGAAGCGATACAGCGCTGCGCAGCGATCGTCGAAGCGCCGGACCGGCTCGCCTGCTACGACGCGCTCGCAGGCCGGCCGCAGCAGCCAAGCCCGCCGGCACGCGAGCCGGCGGTCTCGCAATCAACACCTCCCGATCGCGCATCGGAACCGCAGCCACCCGCCGCTCCTCCGCAGGCACGCACGGCGTCAGCACACCTGACCTATCTGGCGCGTCACTGGGATCTGGAGCCAGGCGCGAAGGAGGGCACTTTTGTGCTCGAGCCGCACAAGCAGAACTATTTCCTGCCTGCGCGCTATACCACCTCACCGAACGATCAGCCGGTGTCGCCCACGGAGGGGCCGGCAACGCCGGTCGCGCTCGACCATGTCGAGGCGAAGTTTCAGTTCAGTCTCAAGACCAAGGTCGTTGAGCGGGCATTCGACGGCTATGCCGACCTCTGGCTCGCGTATACGCAGCAAAGCTCGTGGCAGGCCTACAACGCACCGCTCTCGCGTCCCTTCCGTGAGACTGACTACGAGCCGGAGACCATGCTGGTTTTTCCCACGAGCTACGAGCTGTTGGGATTGCGCGGGCGCTTCATCAACCTGGGCCTGGTCCATCAATCCAACGGGCGCTCCGATCCCTTGTCGCGCAGCTGGAACCGCGTCTACGCGCAGTTCGGCTTCGAGCGCGGCGACTTCGCGCTCCTGGCGAGAACCTGGTACCGCATTCCCGAATCGGCCTCCAGCGATGACAACCCCGACATCGAGCACTTTCTCGGCTACGGTGATCTGGTAGCGGTCTACAAATGGAATGAGCGCAACACCGTCTCGCTGCTGGTACGCAACAATCTGAGCGCAAACGCCAACAAAGGCGCGCTTCAGCTCGACTGGAGCTTCCCGCTGTACGGCAAGCTCAAAGGCTATGTGCAGCTGTTTTCCGGCTACGGCGAGAGTTTGATCGACTACAACTGGCGCCAGACCACGTTCGGAGTCGGGGTGCTGTTCACGGATTGGATGTAGCGGAAGCCTCGCGGCCGGTACGAAACGTAATCGAATAGCGGAGCGCTTTGGTCGGTGGAATGCTGTGCTGCCAACGCCAGCGGGCGTCGCCCTGGAGCACGTAAGCAGAGCGCGGCTCGAGCTCGAGGACAAGTACGCCTTCGCGCTTGTTCTCGCGCACCGGGTAAGGCCGCAAGCGCATACGGGCGGGCCCGCCGAGCGACAGGCCGGCGATGACCTCGAACTGCGGGACGTCGCGGTGCCAGCCCAGCGGGGTGCCGGGCCGATATTCGGCGATCAGCACATGCGCGAGCTGCTCCGGCGCGAGATCCAACCAGTACGCGACTTTGGCTCTCAGCGGCTGGAATGAAGCGGGCAACTGTGGGGCCGGCTCCAGAACGTTGGCCGAGAAATCGTATTGAGCGCCGAAGCTCGCGATGCGACGTCTTGCGGTGAACTGCTTGTACTGTGGCTCATGCAGCGGCAGGTCCTGGATCTCTGCGAGCAGTTGCGATTCTTCCACCGCGCTCAGAAAATCCGGCCGATACACGAGCCCATCGGGCAGCCGCTCGGCCAGCGGATCGAATAAATCGGATTGGGTGCGGCGGGGCTGCATGTTGTGAACGAGTTGGCAGCGATGATGGGAGAGGAGAAGGAGTGAAGAGTGAAGGCGTGAATGCACGAAGGTTGAAGGTCGGGACTCACTGCTCCCCCTTCAAGGTGTAAAGGCCGAGACTTGATCGAACGGGCAGTGTCAGGTCATTTGCGAGTCGGCGTGCAGAAAACGGCCAAGAGCGGCTGTACAGCCAAGTCGCTGAGAGCGGCCGTTCGACGGCGCTATTGTTAAGGGTTGTTCGATGGCCGTTATGGATCGCTTTACATAACGGCCAGGAGCGGTCACTCGTGTGGTTGTTCTATTTTCAAAGTCGATGCTTACCTACCCCGGAGTAGGAAGCGTTCCTTCGCAGTGATTTCTCGGCCGTTTCGGATTGGGCGTCGAGCCCGTCATCGACCTGCGCGCGGCACGCGCGATGGGACTCAAGGTGCCGCAAGACCTACTGCTGTGCGCCGACGAGGTGATTCGGTGGTAGCGCCGGGAGACCGGCAAGGAGTAAAGGGTGAGAGTCCCTGACAGTGAAGGCGTAGCAAACCACACTGTCCCCGAGTCATGCGCGGGGTGCCGCGAGGCACCGCGCGAAGCGTTGACAGGGGTACGTGTAGG
>JBGQKF010000503.1:0-3588 GCA_041499435.1 Gammaproteobacteria bacterium | reverse complement strand
GAACGCCCCAGATTTGCGACACGGCGGCATAAAAAATCAAAAGCCCCGGTGAGTGCCGGGGCTTGGGCGGGCTGAGTGCGGCTTCGTGGTCAGACGTTAATGCCGTGCTGCTTCCAGATCTCTGCGGTCACTTTGCTCTGCTCCGTGCTGAACGACAGGACCCAGTACAGAGAACCGAGAACCATGGTGAGTGGGCCCAGCGCCAGAATTACGTTCGCCATCTTTAGATTGCTCCATGTGTGTGGTTAAGGGTGCGCACGTGACTCTACACGGAGTTATGCTGCGATGCAATAATAATTTTCAGGCGCTTGCTTCTTATTCGCGTTCCCCGAATCGGTTGATAAGAAACCAAGAATCAGAATGACAGGTTTGCCGTAAGCGTGCGCTTACATAAGACACGTAGAATTACGTGAAGGCAGTAACACGGTGCAGAATATTTCACGACTCGAGGCAGCTCAACACATGTTTTGCGATAGGCAATGAGGTGGTGAGGTTGGGCGATTTGATGTCGTAAAGGTTCACGAGACCGCGAACGCTATGTTCCCGCGGGCCCTGAATCATGAAGTCCGCTGCGGGCTCATCGGGCCCCGAGATCTTCGGACGAATGCCGGTGTAGCCAGGCTGCAGCGCCCCGTCTTTGAGCTGCGGGTAGTAGTGCCGAACCGCTTTGTAGAACAGCGGCTCGCGCGAGTCATCGAAGCTGTAGTCGACGCCGTCGACCCAGCACACGTCGGGACCAAAGCGTGCCTGACCGCCCAGGTCCAGCGTGACGTGCACGCCGAGAAATGCGTGTGTTGCGACTGGATACACCAGGCGGTGGAACGGGGAGCGGCCACTCAGCGTGTAGTAGTGCGCCTTCGCGAAGTACTGCGGCGGAATGGTTTCGGGCGGCAGGCCGCGTAACGACCGGGCGACGTTCTGGGCGTATAACCCCGCCGAGTTGATCACCGAGCGGGCCCTGAGCGACATCGGCTCGGCGCCGCCGACGTCGAGGGTGATGCCTTGGTCGCGAATCTCGCCGGACTCCACCGGGCTCAGAAACGCGATGCTTGCGCCATGATTCTCTGCATCGCCCTGCAGTGCCAGCATGAACGCATGGCTGTCGATAATCCCGGTCGAGGGCGACAGGAAGCCGGCTACGCACACGACCGCGGGTTCCAGCTCGCGCAACTCCCCTGCGGTCAGCCAGCGCAGGTCGGTGACCCCGTTGCCTTCCGCCTTGGCGACATAGGATTTGACCGCGCCCACCTCCGCTTCATCGGCGGCGACGACCACTTTGCCGATACGCTGATGCGGAACGCCACGCTCCGCACAAAAACGAAACAGCAGCTCCTTGCCCTCGACGCAGAACTTCGCCTTGAGCGACCCTTTGGGATAGTACAGACCGGCGTGGATCACCTCCGAGTTACGCGAGCTGGTATGCGTGCCGATTGCCTCGGCTGCTTCCAGTACGATCACTTCGCGCCCGGCCATAGCAAGCGCCCGCGCGATGGCGAGCCCGACCACGCCGGCGCCGATAACCACACAATCGACTTGCTCCATAATTGCGTCAAAACCTCAAGTTGCTGTGTCGCCCAATCATAAACGAAGGTCCGTGCATTCCGTCCCCACGCCGCGTTGGGATCCGCTGTTCGCTACGCGCTCGCCGTTATTCGAGCCGCTGCGCAGGATTGCATCGGATCTTCCACGATCCGCGTGGCCCAGCCGCGAGGAGCTGACCATGCTTGCCCGCAACTGCGACCGGCTGGTGGTCAACGACAACGGGCGGGCCATCGAATTTTGCCCGCCTGCATCTCGGCACAGGTCCGTGGGCGTGTACGAACAGCGCATTGCGGCTGAGGGCGCAGTGGAACATCGGGACGCGAGCTGGCACGATCTGTTCAACGCGCTCGTGTGGATGACCTTTCCATGCGCGAAGGCCGCTCTCAATCGCCGCCACGTGACCGAGCTTCCGCGCGAGACCGAAGGGCAGCGCAGCGCCGTCCGTGACGCGCTGACACAACTCGACGAAGATGGACTCGTGGTGGTGTCGGAGCGCCCGGACCTGCTGAGTCTCCTGCGCGGTTTTCATTGGCGGGAGCTGTTCTGGAGCCGGCGCAGCGACGTGCTGAGTGCGATGCGCTGGTTCGTGCTCGGCCACGCGCAATACGAAAAGGCGCTGCAACCCTTCGTCGGCATGACGGCGAAAGCGCTGACGATCTGCGTCGAGCCGGGCTTCGGTACGCTGCCGTACACACACCAGCTCGAGCACGTGGACCACCTGAGCGCGCACCTGATCTCGCAGCCGGAGGCCTTGCACGCACCGAGCAGCCTGGCGCCCGTTCCCGTGCTCGGCATTCCCGGCTGGTCGGCACAAAGCGCACACGAATCGTTCTACGAGGATCACAGCTATTTCCGAACAGGCCGGCAATGCACGACGGCGTGAGCGCCGCGTCTGCGCGCGTGTCACGGGCGACTGCGCTGCTAGCGATCGCCGCATTCGCATCAGGCAGCAACCTGCGCGTGGCCGATCCGCTGATCCCCAAGCTGTCGCACGACTTCGCGGTTCCGGTAGGCGCCGCCGCGTACATCGTCGCCGCGTTCACGCTGGCGTACGGGGCGGTGCAGCTGGTATCGGGCCCGCTCGCTGATCGCGCGGGTAAGCTGCGCACCGTTGGTATCGCGCTGCTGATTGCAGCGGCAGGAAGCTTTGCCTGTTTCTTCGCCCCATCGCTGCCGCTATTGATTGCATTGCGCTTCGTCACCGGGATCGGCGCCGGCGGCATCATTCCGCTGGCGCTCGCCTTCATCGCTGATAACGTTCCCTACGAGAAGCGGCAGCTGGCATTCGGCCGCTTCATGGGCGCTGTGCTGCTCGGCCAGGCGTTCGGTCCGCTGATCGGCGGCGTCCTGAGCGATCACTTCAGTTGGCGCACGGTATTTCTGCTGCTCGGTACCCTCTTCCTGGCGGTGTCGGTGCCGCTGCTGCGCGAGGGACGCGCGCATCCGGATGCGGCCCGGGCGACCCATGACATCGGCTTCAAACCCCTCGCGCGGTATCGCGAGCTGCTGTCCAACCCCTGGGTGCGCGTGATCGTCTCCACGGTCGCAATCGAAGGCTTTCTCTTCTACGGTGGGCTCGCGTATCTCGGTGCGTATCTCAAGCAGCGCTTCGATCTCGGGTACGGTGCCATTGGCTTGATCGTCTCGGGCTTCAGCCTGGGCGGCTTGCTGTACAGCGTCTCTGTGCAGCCGCTCGTGCGCCGCCTCGGCGAGAAGGGACTGGTGCGCGGCGGCGGCAGCGTGCTCTTGATCTGCTTTGTCGGTATAGTCGCGGCGCCGACGTGGTGGGCCAGCGTACCGTTCTTCATCGGCATCGGCTTTGGCTTCTACATGTTCCACAACACATTGCAGACGCGCGCCTCGGAGATGGCTCCGCATACCCGCGGTTCTGCGGTGTCGCTGTTCGCTTTCTGCTTATTCGTGGGGCAGGCTGCCGGTGTTGCGGCTTTCGGTGGCGGAATCTCGCTGGTCGGCTACGTGCCGATGCTGGTCGGGGCAGGTGCTGCGCTTGCATTGCTCGGACACTGGTTTCGACAACGGCTTGTG
>JBGQKF010000502.1:0-3605 GCA_041499435.1 Gammaproteobacteria bacterium | reverse complement strand
CATTTATCGGGTTGTGTCAGGTGCGGCGTTTGCATCGTTGCGCTCCTCGCCAAGGTACCTATCTTGACTTCGTCGCGACGCCTCGCATCCATCCGCACCTGACGCAACGCGCGTCGCAAGACTTGATCAGAGCTTCCCTAGGTGTGTGCCACCGGTGCTTGGGCATGCTCCTTGCCTTTCTGAGTGTCAATGAACTCTTATCGGCAGCGACCCGTTTCACATATCGAATAGTCGCGCCGGCCTTGGGGATTGTTAAGATGCCTGCACTCATTGCGTTGACCGCCGTCATTCAGGCGTTTTTTGTGTTGCATGTGTTTCGCACCCGACGCCCCTACTGGTGGGCGGTGATCATCACTGCGACCCCGGTGGTCGGTTGCGTCGCGTACTACCTGATCGAGATATTTCCGCGCTCGCGCGAGCTGCGCACCGCGCAGCGCATGTCGGTGCAACTCACGACCGCGTTCGTGCCGCACAGCGAGCTGCGTCGCCGCCTCGCGGACCTGCAGCTGTGCCCCAGCGTCGCCAACAAGGTGGCGGCCGCCGAAGAGCTGATGCGCTGTGGGATGTACTATCGCGCCATATGTTTGTACGAAGAAGCGCTGCGCGGCATCTATGCCACCGATCCGCAGCTGCTGATGGGACTCGCGCGCGCACACGTCAACAATCAGACCTGCGAGCAGGCGCGCGAAGTGCTCGAGCGGCTCGGGCGCATCGACGCGCGCTACCGTCCTGAGGAAGTGCGTCTGCTCAATGCGCGTGCGCTGGAGGGCCTCAGTCGTTTCGACGAGGCCGCACATGAGTACCAGCAGCTCTGCGAAGTCTATGTCGGCCTGGAAGCGAAATGCCGCTACGGACTCCTGCTCAAGCACCTGCGTCGGTACGAAGACGCCAATCAGGTATTCAGCGAAGTCCTTGCCTATGCCCGTCGCTTCAACCTGCGCGTGGATGCCGAGCAAGTGTGGATCGATACGGCTCGGCGCAGCATCGCTCAGGCCGCATAGCGGCAATCCATCATTAAAAGGGAAGGGCAATCCGGATGGATTGCCCTTTTTTTATGGCCCATGCTGTTGACTAAAGTTATAATGCCAAGGTGTTTCGATGCTAGGAGCATGATAACGTCCACGGCCTTGGTCCTTGTCGTGGCATTGACGCTCCAGATCTAGACAACAACCGTTCGCATCAGAAGCACAGCCTTCCTTAGGCGCCGCGGAGGACGCCGCCCCTCGATGGACAAGTTCGATCGGATCTACGATCTGCATCGCTTGCTCGCGGGGCGACGCACGCCTCTCCCTCTGACCGATCTAATGGAGCGATTGAGCTGCTCGCGATCTACGGCGTTGCGGCTGATCGCACTGCTCAAGGATCAGCTCGGCGCTCCTATCGTCTTTGATCATGACATCGGCGGCTATCGCTACCAGCCGGGGCCGGATGGGCGCGCGTACGAGCTGCCGGGCCTCTGGTTCAACGCGCAGGAGCTGCAGGCATTGCTCGTGTTCCATCGTCTGATGGAAGGACTGGAACCGGGACTGCTTGCCGAGCATCTCGCGCCGCTGTCGTTGCGCATCACCGAGCTGCTTGCGCACAAGAGACTGGGTCTGTCGCAGGCGGCGCAGCGCATCCGTATCCTCGGTATGGCCGCCCGATCCGCCGGCGATTGGTTTCGCGTCATCGCGAGCGCTACGCTGCAGCGGTGCAAGCTGGAGATTCGATACCACTCTCGCAGCAAAGACCAGGTTACACACAGAGTCGTCTCGCCGCAGCGTTTGACGCGCTATCGGGACAACTGGTATCTCGACGTGCAGGATCACCTGCGCAATGCGCTGCGCAGCTTCTCGGTAGACCGGATTCAGCATGCGCTCGAGTTGGAAGAGCGCGCTGTCGACGTGCCGGAGGCCGACCTCAACGAATATTTCGCAAGCGCCTACGGAATCTTCTCCGGCAAATCCAACAAGACCGCCGTGCTGCGGTTTACGCCCGAGCGGGCACGCTGGGTCGCTGATGAACGCTGGCACCCTCAGCAGGTGGGGCAGTTCCTGACCGATGGGCGATATGAGTTGCGCATACCGTATCGGGATGCGCGCGAGCTGGTGATGGATGTTTTGCGGCATGGGGCGGAGGTGGAGGTGGTGGGGCCGGAGCACCTGCAGCAAGCGGTTGCAAATGAGCTGGAGCGGGCGGCGCGGCAGTACGGCCGGGGTCAGCGCAATTGAAGTCGGCACCTGGACGAGTTCCGCGTTTTGGGACTGCGGGGGTTTAGACTGCCGCGCAAGAGGTTGTCAACAACAAACCATAGGATCGAAGCGAAAGGATCGTGGTCAACTTGATTGCAAAACTGATGCGGCTCGTGCGGCGCGAGGCTTCAAAGCCGGAGCGGCTTGAGTCTTCCAGCAGCTGGGCCCGTCTGCCGACCGACATGAGAGTTATACGCGCGGCGTTTTACGCCTGCTCGATCACTACGGGCCGTTCCGCCTCGCCTATCTTGAGGTGCTTCTGCGGGCAGCCGATGGCCGCGCATCAAAGGATGTGAGCCAATGAATTACAACGCGCTTGTTCAGGCGATAGTCACACTGCACCGGGAAGCGGTTGGCCGTGCGGCGCTGGCGGTCAATCGCGCGCTCATCCTTCGCAATTGGATGATCGGTGCCCACCTGGTTGAATTCGAACAACATGGCGCGGACCGAGCCGCCTACGGCGCCGGCTTGCTGTCACGGCTATCGCGCGATCTCCGGCAGCAGGACGTAAAGGGCGTCAGCCCCGACGTCGTGGAGCGAATGCGGTTGCTCTACCTGCATTACCCGCAGTTGCGCATGTACATTTCCGCGACGGTGACGCGGAATTCACCGGATTCTTCTGACCCCCAGCAATCCCTGCCGATTTCCGCGACACCGTCGCGGAAATCCGAAGCAGCTAAACCGACCCCCTTGCCCGGCGAGCGCCTGCTGCAACTCTCGTGGTCGCACCTGGTAGAGCAGTCGCACCTGGTAGAGCTTGTGCGATTGGATGACCTATGGAAGCGTGCTTAGCTACTACGACTACTTACTGCGTCGAGCTTCCATGTACGCGCGCAGTAGAGCATTGATGTGAGTCTGATAACCCTTGCCTTGGGAGCGAAACCACTTGAGTACATCCACATCCAGCCGCAGTGTGACCTGCTCCTTGGGCGGCGCAGAAAGAAGTCCACGACGCACGATCGCCTTCGCGAACATCTCTGGGGTCAACTCTGGGTTGTCCGACAAGTCGATGTCCTTGTCACGAAGCGCATCGACGCGCTTCCAGTCAGTCTTCGAGGCCTTGGAAAAAGAGGGCTTGCTCACGTTTCGTCGCTTTTCGTATCGAAATCACTCGGATGGTGTCTGCCGTCTCGGTGTGGACTACGGCCACGACACGCTCATCGAGCAGGCCGAACGTCACGAAGCGCTCTTCTCCATAGTCCGCACGGTCATCGATTATGGTCTTCACTTTTCCGGCGAATATCGCTTCACAGCCGACGAAATCGATCCCGTGCTTGCGGAGATTGCTCTTGCGCTTTCGTTCGTCCCACTCGAACTTCATTGTAGTGACAATTGTAGGTTATGAAAAGGGAAGCTGAGGCTTGTTCCACTTCT
>JBGQKF010000501.1:0-3626 GCA_041499435.1 Gammaproteobacteria bacterium | reverse complement strand
GCGTCGTCGAACGAAGCCTGCACCTGCTCCGGCGGCTGCGCCTGCTGCATGGTCACCTGGCTCACCGCCACGCCGGTCTTGTAGCGGTCGAGCATGCGCTGCATCAGCTCCTGCGCCTGACCGCGGATCTGCTCGCGTCCTTCATAGAGCACGAAATCCATCTTGCTCTTGCCGACGATCTCGCGCATCGCGGATTCGGCCACCTGCATCACCGTGTCATCCGGGTTGCGATTGAAGAAGAGATACTCGGTTGGATCCTTGAGCATGTACTGCACCGCGAACTGCAGATCGACGATGTTCTCGTCGTCGGTGAGCATGAGCGACTCTTTGGGCACCTTATTCTTCACGTTGTTGCGATAGCCCACTTCCAGCGTACGCACCTGCGACAGACTGACGATCTCCACCGACTCGATGGGATACGGCAGATGCCACTGCGGGCCGGGGTCCGTGGTATGCGCGTACTTGCCGAAGCGCAGCACCACGCCGCGCTGGCTGGCATCGACGATGTAGAAGCCGCTGGCGAGCCAGATCACAACCGCCAGCAGGATCAGCAACCCGGCGCCGCCCGGGAAGCGGCGTGCGCCGGAATCACCCGGCTGCGGCGGTCCGCCGCGTCCGCCGAAGAGGCCGGAGAGCTTATGCCGGAGACGGTTCCAGATTTCGTCCAGGTCGGGCGGGCCATCGCCACGCCTGCCCCAATTCGGATCGTTGAGGGCCATAGCTTTCGATTGTTGTAGTGAGGGATCCCGGCGCAGGCCTAAGCCGAACAGTTGCAGGGTGGAGGATACGGCCGCCCGCGCACACCGCTGCGTCGTGTACCCGCGCGTATGCGGCCAGTCGGGGAAGGGCGCACATTGCAGACCATGCCCGCTAAGACCATAGCCTCGACGCCTCTTAACACCAGCCTACTTGCTGATGTCCTTACGCGACCGCACGGCTGGATGGCTCATGTACGCTCGGACCCGCCCGGAACTCGTCGATGGCCAAGCGCACGAGATCCATCCCGACGCCGGTCTTCGCGCTCACGCGAAGCCGCGCGATTCTACCATACTCATCGCGCTCGATTCCGGCAGGCAGACCGCTCAAGTCCATCTTGTTGAAGACCAGCACCTGGGGTACCTCGCCGGCCCCGATCTCGCGCAGCACGCCGTTCACCTGATCGGCCTGCGCGTCGTGCACCGGGCTCGCGGCATCGACCACATGCAACAGCAAATCGGCCTTGGCCGTCTCTTCCAAAGTAGCCTGGAAAGCGGCCACCAACGTATGCGGCAGATCGCGGATGAAACCGACGGTGTCGGACAGAACGATTTCGCCCCCGCCGGGCGTACGCAGCCGCCGCGTCGTGGTATCGAGCGTAGCGAACAGCTGATTCGCGGCGTAAACGCTTTCGCGGGTAAGCTGGTTGAATAGCGTTGACTTGCCGGCGTTGGTGTAACCCACGATCGCCACGGATGTGAGCTCGGCGCGCACACGCGAACGGCGCTGCACTGCGCGCTGCTGGCGCACGCGCGCGAGCTTTTCCTTGAGAACCTTCACACGCTTCCCGAGCAAACGGCGGTCAGTCTCGAGCTGCGTCTCGCCCGGCCCGCGCAGTCCAATGCCGCCGCGCTGGCGCTCCAGGTGACTCCACCCGCGGACCAGGCGGGTGGCCAGGTGCTCGAGCTGCGCGAGCTCCACCTGCAGCTTGCCTTCATGGCTGCGGGCGCGCTGCGCGAAGATGTCGAGAATCAGGCTCACGCGATCGACCACGCGGCAGCTCAAGTCACGCTCGAGGTTGCGCTCTTGCGCGGGCGACAGCCGATGGTTGAACACCACCAGTGTTGCCGCATGCGCCTGCACCGCTTCCTTGAGCTCCGCGACCTTCCCGCGCCCGGCAAACGTCGCCGGATCGGGACGATCGCGGCGGCCCTGAACCAGTGCAGCGATGGTCAGGCCGCAGCTCACGGCAAGCTCCTTCAATTCATCGATACGGGCGGCCTGATCCGGCTCCCCGAGGTCGAGAGTCACCAGGATCGCGCGGTCGCCGCCCTGAGGGCGTTCAAACATGCGATGTCAAATGGGGGCGCCTGGCACTAAAGCAACCGCAGCGACTTGCGAGCGGGCTCGCGCTGCGTGCGACACACGCGGCAAGGCACCCGGCTCGCGGCCGATCAGCTGTCGGAGGAGTGGTCCAGGGAGAGATTGACAGCACGCGCGGGGACCACGGTGGAGATGGCGTGTTTGTACACCATCTGCGTGACCGTGTTCTTCAGCAGTACGACGTATTGATCGAACGACTCGATCTGACCTTGAAGCTTGATGCCGTTCACTAGATAAATAGAGACGGGCACATGCTCTTTGCGCAAGGCATTCAAGAACGGGTCTTGTAGCAGTTGCCCTTTTGCGCTCATGAGGCCTCCTTCTTCTAATATTTTGTTTCAGCGGCCGCCTACTCTACTGGATTTCGAGAATCGTTTCCATAGCTGCGGCAAGTAATGAGGTCAGCGCCGCTCGTGGTACGGATTGCTGCTCACCTTGAACTGGATGCGCACGGGGGTTCCCTGCAGGCGAAACAGATCGCTGAAGTAGCGCTCGAGATAGCGTTTGTAGCTCTCCGGCAGCCTGTCCAGCTGATTGCCGTGTATGACAATGACGGGCGGATTGACGCCACCCTGATGCGCATAACGCAGCTTCGGCCGGAACAGCCCGTGCCGGGGCGGCTGCTGGCGCGCCGTTGCGGCGATCAATGCGCGCGTAAGCTTCGGCGTGGAGAGCTTGGCCATCGCCGCCGCGTACGCCAAATCTATCGATTTGATAAGTTCGCCAAGCCCGCGGCCCTGCAGGGCCGAGATGTGGTGTACCCGCGCGAACGACAGAAAACCCAGCTTGCGCTCGAGCTCGCGCTTGGCCTGACTGCGGCGCTCCTCGCTCAACCCGTCCCATTTGTTGATCGCCAGCACCAGCGCGCGGCCGGCCTCCAGGATGAAACCCGCGATGTGCGCATCCTGATCGGTAATCTCCTGCTGCGCATCGAGCACCAGCACTACGACATTGGCATCTTCGATGGATTGCAGCGTCTTCACCACGGAGAACTTCTCGACGGTCTCGCCGACTTTCGCCTTGCGGCGCAGGCCCGCCGTATCGATCAGAGTGTAGGGCCGACCGCCGCGCTCGAAATCGACATGGATGCTGTCGCGCGTGGTGCCGGGCTCATCGAAGGCGATCATGCGCTCTTCGCCGAGCACCGCATTGACCAGAGTGGATTTGCCGACGTTGGGGCGCCCGACGATGGCGACTTTGGGCCGATCGTCGGGCATCGGCTCACGCCCCTTGTGCGGCAGTTGCGCGAGCACGGCGCTCATCAACTCGTTCACTCCGTCTCCGTGCGTAGCCGATACGACATGCGGCACACCGAGGCCCAGCTCGTGGAACTCGGCCGCGGCCTGCTCGCGCGACAATCCTTCGGCCTTGTTCACCACCAGAGTGAGCTTGCGGCCGGTCTTGCGCAGCTCGCGCGCGATGTCGCGATCGGTAGGGGTGATCCCCGCTTTGCCATCCACGAGGAACAGCACCGCGTCGGCTTCTGCGACCGCCTGCAGCGTCTGCCGCGCCATGTGCTCGAAGATGCCCTCGCGTGCGGCGGTCTC
>JBGQKF010000500.1:0-3630 GCA_041499435.1 Gammaproteobacteria bacterium | reverse complement strand
GGCCAGGGCGGCGCTGCGTCAACAGGACTGGGCCACTGTGCTGAGCGCAACCGAGGCGATGTCGCCCAAAGAGCGGCAGCTCCCGGTGTGGCGTTACTGGCAGGCACGTGCGCTGCTGGCGGTCGGCCGCACAGCCGAGGGCAACGCGCTCCTCGCACCGCTTTCATTCGAGCACAGCTTCTACGGTCAGCTCGCGATGGAGGAGCTCGGCACCAACATCGGGGAGATGCCCGATTCGTATCGGCCGAGCCCCGAGGAAATTGCGGCAACCGAGCGCATCCCCGGCATCCAGCGCGCGTTCAAGTTCTATCAGCTCGGCTTGCGCTATGAGGGAGCGCTCGAGTGGCGCTGGACCACCCGCGGTTTGAGCGACAAGGAGCTCATTGCAGCGGCGGAAGTGGCCCGTCTGCACGGCTGGTACGAGCGCTCCATCGATACGGCCGACCGTACCCAGACGCTGCACGATTTCGCGCTGCGCTTTCCCACACCGTATCGCGAAGTGGTACGCGGCTACAGCCAGCAGCTCGATCTCGATGAAGCCTGGGTATACGGCCTGGTGCGTCAGGAGAGCCGGTTCTCTGCAGATGCGCGCTCCAGCGCAGGTGCCGTCGGACTCATGCAATTGATGCCAACCACCGCGCGCGCCGTTGCCAAGCGCTTCGGCATCCGGGGAGTGGACCGTTCCTCGTTCCACACTGTGGACACCAACATCGGCCTGGGGACCTATCACCTGCGGCAACTGCTCGATAGCCTGGACAACCAGCCGGTGCTTGCTTCGGCTGCGTACAACGCCGGTCTGACACGCGCGCGCGACTGGCGCGCGGAGCGCACCCTGGAAGGGGCGGCCTACGCGGAGACCATTCCCTTCGGCGAGACCCGGGACTATGTGCGCAAGGTGATGAGCAACACGATGTACTATGCGCGCCTGTTCGGGCAGCCGTTCATCTCACTCAAACAGCGCCTGGGGCAGGTCACCTCCAAACCGCTGCTTGACGAATAGACCGGCGAGGAGCACTGCCGCTGGAAAAGGGCGCGGCTGCCACGTGGCGCGCCCGGTGCGCTCAACCCGAGTGAGCACATCCGCTTACAATAGCGGGCCGCCGATTGCCTTGCTACTTTATAGCTCGTCTTAGCCCCGATGCCCCAGGTCCACAAATGAAAATTGCTTCGGTGTGCGTCGACAGCCGCGCATACGCCTTCTCTCGTCCTACCAGTGAGGCTGTACGATGAAAGTTGGCTCTGTCTGCGTCATTGGCGGCAGCGGGTTTTTGGGCCGGCACGTAGTGCGGCGCCTTGCCGCACAGGAAATTTTCGTGCGCGTTCCCACGCGCCGGCGCGAGAGAGCCAAACAGCTGATCCTGTTGCCGACGGTCGATGTCGTCAATGCCGACGTGCACGACCCGCGCGCGCTTGCGCGCCTCATTGCGCCGGTTGACGCAGTGATCAATCTCGTCGGCATTCTGCATGAGACCGGCCGCGAGACCTTCGAGCGCAATCACGTCGAGCTGCCGCGCAAGATTGTGGCGGCGTGCCGGGAGCATGGCGTCAAGCGCCTGTTGCACGTAAGCGCACTGAAGGCTGCGCTCGATGCGCCAAGCGCGTATCTGCGCTCCAAGGCGGAAGGGGAAGGACAGATCAGAAGCGCTCAGGCCACCGGGCTGCAGACCAGCGTGTTCAGGCCATCTGTGATCTACGGCCGCGATGATCACTTCCTCAACTTCTTCGCCAAGCTCGCACGCGTGGCCCCTGTCCTGCCGCTCGCCTGTCCGAACGCGCGCTTTCAGCCTATCTTCGTAGAAGACGTGGCGCGTGCCATCGTGCAGTCGCTCGGGGACGCACGAACATTTGGCCAGACGTTCAATGTCTGCGGCCCGCGGGCCTACACACTGCGCGAGTTAGTCGACTTCGTGTGCCGCACGCTCGGGCTGCAACGCAAGGTGATCGGCCTCAGTCCTTCGCTCTCGATGCTGGAAGCGGTCGTGCTCGAACACCTCCCCGGCAAGCTGATGACGCGCGACAATATTTACTCGATGCGGCTCAACAATACCTGCGAGGGTGCCTTTCCCGACTTGTTCGGATTTGTCCCGACACCGCTCGAAGCCGTCGTACCAACCTATCTTGCCGGCGTCACGCCGCGCACGCGCTATTACCGCTTCCGTTTTCGCGCGCGTAGATGACCTGCTTCCCGCCTACACCCGACGGACAGGCGCAGCGCGCGCGAAATAGTCACCGTGAAGATTTTTCGAGTCGGCGGCTCGGTCCGCGATGAGCTACTCGGCCTGCGGGTAAAAGACCACGACTACGTTGTCGTGGGCAGCAGCCCGCAGGAAATGCTCGAGCTGGGCTTTCGACCGGTGGGCAAGGACTTTCCGGTATTTCTCCACCCGCAGACCCACGAAGAATATGCGCTTGCCCGCACCGAGCGCAAAATCGGTCCTGGCTATAAGGGGTTTGCCGTGCATGCGGCCCCAGACGTTACACTGGAGCAGGATCTCGAGCGGCGCGATCTCACCATCAATGCCATCGCGCGCGATGAACGCGGGAACCTGATCGACCCTTTCCACGGAGCCGATGACCTCAAGGCCGGCGTGCTGCGCCACGTCGGCCCGGCGTTCGTGGAAGATCCGGTGCGCGTGTTGCGGATTGCGCGCTTCGCGGCACGCTTCGGATTCACCATCGCACCGGAAACGCTTGCGCTGATGCGCCAGATGGTCGCGCAGGGCGAAGTCGATCACCTGGTCGCGGAGCGTGCGTGGCAGGAGATCGCGCGCGGGCTGATGGAACCGCGGCCATCATTCATGCTCCTGGCGCTGCGCGAGTGCGGCGCGCTGGCGCGCATTCTGCCGGAAGTGGATGCACTGTTCGGCGTGCCGCAGCCGGCGCAACACCATCCCGAAGTGGACACCGGCGCGCACATCTTGCTCGTGATCGACTACGCAGCCGCGCACAATCATCCGCTGCCCGTGCGCTTCGCCGCGCTGACCCACGATCTCGGTAAAGCGATCACGCCGCCAGAGGAATGGCCGCGGCATCGGGGACATGAGGAACGCAGCGTCCCGCTGGTGCAGCAGCTCTGCGACCGACTGAAAGTCCCGGGCGACTGTCGCGATCTGGCGGTACTGGTGGCGCTTTTCCATCTGCAGGTGCATCGGGCGGAAGAGCTGAAGGCCGCGACTATCGTCAAACTGCTGGAGAAGAGCGATGCGCTTCGACGTCCCGAGCGCTTCGAGCTTATGCTTGCTGGATGCGAATGCGATTACCGCGGACGCACCGGGCTGGAAAGCCGACCCTATCCCGCCGCCGAGCTCCTGCGCACGGCGCTGGTCGCTGCCCGTTCAGTGGACGCGGGTGAAATTGCCCGTCAGCAATCGGAGCCGCTCAAGATTGCCGCAGCCGTCCATGCTGCGCGCGTACACGCGGTGAAGCAAGCGCTCGGCCACTAGCCTGGATAATTCATGAAGACGCCCCGGTGTGTAGACAATGACTGGTGTGACGAGTCAATTGGCCCACTTTTGCGCAGTACAGCGTGTTGCGCCGGGCTACTCGGGCGCTGGCGACCGGCCCACGACGAGTGTGTTGCTTTGGGGCGGGGACGGGCGGCGGCGGGCTGCTCCCGCAAACGGCCGCAAG
>JBGQKF010000499.1:0-3630 GCA_041499435.1 Gammaproteobacteria bacterium | reverse complement strand
TGATCGTCGAGATCGGCGCCGATACCGAACACGCTCAATTTGTCGTGACCCCAGCGCGCGATGCGCTCGCCTTCCTTGCCGCGCAGGACATCGATCACGTGCACCGCGCCGAAGCGCTGCCCGGTGCGATAGATCGCCGAGAGCGCCTTCTGCGCTGCCTCGGTCGCATCCCACGTCTGCGGCGGTTCCAGGCAGGTGTCGCAGTTGCCGCAAGGCGAGCTGCTCTCTCCGAAGTAAGCCAGCAGCCGCACGCGACGGCAACCCGCGGTCTCGCATAGTCCCAGCAAAGCATCCAGCTTGGCCGCCGACACTCGCTTGAAGTCCTCGCCTCCCTCCGACAGATCGATCAAGCGGCGCTGCTGCACTACGTCGGCCAGACCGTACGTCATCCAGGCATCGGCGGGTAAACCATCACGGCCAGCGCGGCCGGTCTCCTGGTAATAGGACTCGATGCTGCGTGGCAAATCGACATGCGCGACGAAGCGCACATCCGGCTTGTCGATTCCCATTCCGAACGCGATGGTCGCCACGATGACCAGCCCCTCTTCTCGCTGGAAGCGCGCCTGGTGCACCGAGCGCGTCTCGGTATCCATGCCGGCGTGATACGGCAGGGCCTGGATCCCGCGCGCTGCCAGCCACTGCGCAGTCTCTTCCACCTTGCGCCGCGACAGGCAATAGACGATGCCCGCGTCTCCGCTGTGCTCCTCGCGGATGAAGTTGAGCAGCTGCGTGCGCGCATCGGCTTTATCGACGATGGTGTAGCGGATGTTCGGGCGATCGAAGCTCGACACGAACACGCGCGCATCGTCAAGTGCGAGCCGCGAGACGATCTCGGTGCGGGTTTGCGGATCCGCGGTGGCGGTGAGGGCAATGCGTGGCACACCGGGAAAGCGCTCGTGCAGCACCGACAGCTGCAGATACTCCGGGCGAAAGTCATGTCCCCACTGCGAAACGCAGTGCGCCTCGTCGATCGCGAAGAGCGCCGGTTGCGCCCGCGCCAGCAGATCGAGGCAGCGCGAGGTGGTAAGTCGTTCGGGAGCCACGTAGAGCAGATCCAGCTTGCCGGCAAGCAGCGCACGTTCGGTCGCGCGCGCGTCCCCCGCATCCAGCGTCGAGTTCAGAAATGCCGCACGCACGCCGAGCTGGGTCAGCGCGGCAACCTGATCCTGCATCAAGGCAATCAGCGGTGAGATGACGATGCCGGTTCCGTTGCGCAGCAGCGCCGGGATCTGGTAGCAGAGCGATTTTCCGCCTCCAGTTGGCATGAGCACCAGCGCATCGCCGCCGGAGGTGACGTGCTCCACGATCTGCGCTTGCGCATCGCGAAATGCCGTGTATCCAAATACCTCCTGCAACGTGGCGAGTGCTGTTTTGCTGTAGTTTGTAGTGGCGTCGTTCATCGTGGTGTCGCGTGCAGTATGCCGGCTCACCTGTCGCCCCGGCAATAGCGGGCAGCGCATCGCACGACCGATCGAATTCAAGATCCGAACGGGATGCTGTTATAGTTCGCGTGCGCGAGCGCGGCGGCCGCGCCTGCGAATCGCTCCAACCGGTCAGACAACATGCCAGGTCCTTTGCACGGAGTGAGGGTGCTCGACCTCACTACCGTAGTGATGGGTCCCTTCGCGACCCAGATCCTTGCCGAGCTCGGTGCCGACGTGATCAAGGTGGAGACGCACGACGGCGACAACATGCGTCACGCCGGGCCGATGAAAAACCGCGACATGGGGTACATGTTCCTCAATTTGAATCGCGGCAAGCGCAGCATCGTTCTCGACTTGAAACAGAGTGGCGCGCGCGATGCGCTGCTGCGCCTTACTCCGACCACCGATGTGCTGGTGTACAACGTGCGGCCACAGGCGATGGCGCGCCTGGGACTGGGCTACGACGCGCTGCGTGCCGTCAATCCAAGGATCATCTATGTGGGGGCGTACGGTTACTCGCAACGCGGCCCCTATGCCGCCAGGGCCGCGTACGACGATCTGATCCAGGGCGCCAGCGGCATTCCTGCGTTGTCGCTGCAGCAGGGCGCCGATGAACCGCGTTACGCGCCCGTCAATCTGGCGGATCGGCTCACGGGATTGCATACCGTGTACGCTGTTACGACAGCGCTTTTCCATCGTGAGCGCACCGGCGAGGGGCAGGCGGTCGAAGTACCCATGTTCGAGAGCGTCGCGCATTTCGTGCTGGGCGATCACACCGCCGGCCTTACGTTCCAGCCCGCGCGCGGAGCCCCCGGCTATGCCCGCTTGCTGGCCCGCCGTCCCTACGCTACCCGGGACGGTTATCTTTGCGTGCTGATCTACAACGACAAGCAATGGCGCAGCTTCTTCGAGGCCATCGGCCGCCCGCAAATGATGGCCGATCCTCGTTACGCGACGCAGTCGAGCCGTTCGAGCAACATCGCCGAAATCTATGCAGAGCTCTCTGAGCTCATGAAGACACGAAACACCGCGGATTGGATGGCGCTGTTCGAAAAGGCCGATATCCCGGTGGCACGCATGAATTCGATCGAAGAACTGGTGGACGACCCGCATCTGGCGGCGAGCGGCTTTTTCGAGCACGAGGATCATCCCACCGAGGGGACTTTGCGTGTGATGCGCACGCCGACCAGCTGGTCGCAAACGCAACCCGGGCCCCGCCTTCCGCCACCACGGCTTGGACAGCATTCGGCAGAGGTCCTGCGCGAAGCGGGGTACTCCGATGTGCAAATTGCCGAACTCGCTCGCAGCGGCGCAACTCTGCTGGGCGACTAGCGGCTCTGTACACGACCAGGATTGGCGCTCTGATTCAACTTTGTTACTTAAGGACTCGATATGGATACCCGCTCTTTGTTCGACCACCTGCGCAAGTTCGACACCCCGACCATCGCCAATGCTGTCGAGATTGCGCTGGGCGCGCGTTTGACCACTGGATTCACACGCCAGCGGATGATCGCCGCATTCCCGAAGCTGCCGCCGATCATAGGCTTTGCACGCACGGCGCTGATCCGCTGCTCGCAACCCTTCGACGGCGTGGTGCGCAAGCAGAAGCTGTTCGGTTACTACGAATACCTGGCCCAGGGCGATCAGCCGACCATTTCGGTGGTTCAGGACATCGACAGCCTGCGTGGTCTGGGCGCGTTCTGGGGTGAGGTCAACACCAATGTGCACTGGGGGCTGGGCTGCGTGGGCGCAGTCACCGATGGCTCGATGCGCGACCTCGATATGATGTGTCCGCAGTTCCAGTGCATCGCCGCGGTCGTCGCACCCAGCCATGGCTTCGTCCAGGTGGTGGACTTCGGAGCCCAGGTGGACGTGCTGGGGATGGCAGTGTCCAGCAATGACATCGTGCACGCCGATCATCACGGTGCGATCGTGATTCCGCGCACGGCGCTGGAGAAAATGCCCGCGGCGATCGATCTCATGGCGCGGCGTGAAAAGGTGATCCTGGATGCAGCGCGGGAGCCCGGGTTCAACGTCGCGAAGCTTCGCGAAGCGTACGCGACCTCGGAACAGATCAAATGAGCTAGCCTGGATAATTCATGAAGACGCCCCGTTCTATAGACAATCGCTGGCGTAGAACAGTAGTTAGCAAACGCGTGCTTGGTACAGTGTGTTGCATCGGGCTACTCGGGCGCTTGCGGCCGAT
>JBGQKF010000498.1:0-3635 GCA_041499435.1 Gammaproteobacteria bacterium | reverse complement strand
TTATGCCATCGCCAATCTGCGGGTCAGCGCGCATGCGACTGAAGTTGGCGTTCCGGTGCTGTGGTGGCGCTCGGTCGGCCACACGCACACCGGCTATGCAACCGAAACGTTCATCGACGAGCTGCTCGTTGCTTCCGGCAAGGATCCGGTGCAAGGCCGGCTCGCTCTGCTGAAGAACGAGCCTCGTCATGCCGGCGTCCTGAAGGCGGTTGCCAATCTTGCGCGGTGGAAGGGCGCGAAGGTTGGCGGTGGGCGCGCGCGGGGCGTGGCGGTACATAAATCGTTCGATTCCTACGTTGCGCAGATTGCCGAAGTGTCGACGGGCAGCAATGGCCTGCCGAAAGTGGAGCACGTCTGGTGCGCCGTCGATTGTGGCGTGGCGGTGAACCCGGAAGTGATCAAAGCGCAGATGGAAGGCGGCATCGGCTACGGGCTCGGAGCGGTGCTGTTCGACGAGATCACGCTGGACCAGGGCCGCGTGGTGCAGGCGAACTTCAACAACTATCGCATGCTGCGCATCGATGAGATGCCAAAGGTCGAAGTGGTGGTAATCCGCTCTACGGAGAAGCCTACCGGCGTAGGCGAGCCCGGGGTGCCGCCGATCGGTCCCGCCGTGGCGAACGCGTGGCGCGCGCTGACCGGCACGTCGGTGCGTCACCTGCCGTTCCACCGCGTCTCGGTCTAAGGAGCAGCCCGGATGGAAAAAAAGTTAGCGCCCTTGATCATTGTTGCAGGGTGCGTGGCCGCAGTTGTGGCTCAGCAATTGTCAGGCGGCGGCAATGCAATGGCAGAGCCGAACAGCGGCTTGGCGCCTGTCGAGCAGTTCGACAAGATCAAAGACCCGCATGCGCGCTCGATGGCGCTGTTCCAGGAAGCAGGCAAGGTCATCTTGAGCCCGCGTTGTCTCAACTGCCATCCCGCCGACAATACGCCGCGACAGGGCGACGACATGCACGTTCACCAGCCCCCGGTGCAACGCGGGGCGGGAGGCATGGGGGCGGCGGGGATGCGCTGCATCACCTGTCATGGCCCGGACAACTTCGATGCCGGTCGCATTCCAGGAAATCCGAAGTGGCTGCTGGCGCCGATCGAGATGGCGTGGATTGGCAAATCGCTCGGGGAGATCTGCGCGCAGATCAAAGATCCCAAGCGTAACGGCGGCAAGTCGATGAATGAGATCGTCGAGCACATGGCGCACGACCCCCTCGTAGGATGGGGCTGGCATCCCGATGCCGGACGCAGCCCGGTGCCTGGTACGCAGGAGGAGTTCGGTGCCCTGATCAAAGCGTGGGCTGATACCGGCGCAGCGTGCCCGAAGAGTTGAGATCACAAGGACCGTGATTCGTGATGGGTGATTCGTGAATCGTGATTGCCACACGCACTATCCGCGTGCGGGCAGATGTTCGAGTGCCCGCATTTGGGCATCTGCGGGAGCCCCGCGTCGCCGGATCGTGGCCCGCCCCTGCCGCATTTCGTCACGACCCGCCCGCAAAAACAGGCTCTGCGTGCACTGAGAGGCGCTCGCGGCCCAGCGCGCAGCAGGGCGCGCAATCACGTACGCCCTGGCAAAGGTCTTGCTACCACTCCAGCTAAAGCCGCTCGAACGAGGCGGTAGTTGCTGGAGACCACTATGATGAGAGCAAGGCATGACGGCGTTTGGGCCGTCCGCTTCACTATACCGTGGTGGGTAAGCTTCACCGCAGCCGCCGCCACGTATCTGTTCTGCAGCTTCCTGGTTCCTTCTCTGATGTCCGGCAATCCTGCCTTGAGCCGGCTTGCGGACTGGCTGATCGAGGGGGCCCCGGTTCTCGCCATTCTGTTCGTCGCAGTCGGGGTATTCGCGCTCTTTCGTGAGCTGGACTTGCGTCGCCTGCGCCAGACACAAAGTCAGCTCGGATCGATCCGGGACATGGACTGGCCGAACTTCGAGCTTCTGGTCGCCGAAGGTTTTCGACGCCTGGGATATACGGTGGACAATGGCGGCTGGTACGTCCCCGACAGCCGCGTGCATATCAGCCTGCAGAAGAACGGCGAAAGAACCCTCGTAGAGTGTCGGCAATGGCGGGCCGAGCAAGTGGGACTCACGCCAGTGCGCGAGCTTTACCAGACGCTCAGCTCAGAGCACGCCGATGGCGCACTGCTCGTCACTTCGGGTACTTTCACACCGGAGGCGGAAGACTACGCCCGCGACAAACCGATCGGCCTGGTCGGTGGACAGGCGCTGATGGAGTTGGTGGAAACCATCCACAAGGGATCGCCGGAGGGCCGACGCGTCCTGGACGCGCCACGTTGTCCGGTCTGCCAACGCCCGATGACTCGGAAGAAAGCCGGGTGGGGCAGCACGATCGGACAGGTCTACTGGGCTTGCCTGGACTCTCCGCGCTGCCCCGGCACTCGGCAAATTTAGCCTCCCCGATCTGCCCCATACCTCGATGCTGCATTGACTTTCGTCCACCGATATGGCATTTCGGACATCGTCGCCCGGTGCGCGTACCGCGCTCGCCAGAGAGCGACAGTGAACCAGGTTGCGGCTCGTATAATCCAAAGACGGGACCGCGGCGAGTCTCGTTTCCAGGCATTCAAGGGAGCAGTGCATGAAGAAGCTATGGGTGGCGATAGGCGTCGCCCTGATTGTGTCAGGTTGTGGTTCGGACGAGGTTAGATCGTCCAAAACCGACATCGAGCAGCGCCGTCTCATCGACCAGGAAAGCGCAGCACGCGAAGCACGCGTGCGGCAGGAACAGGAAGAGCTGGCCCGCATTCGTGCAGAGCAGCGTAAGCGCGAGCAGGCCGGAGCGCAGGCGGCGCAGGCCGAAGCGCCCGTCATCCGGCCGATCGAGCAGGCCAACATCGAGCAGGAGCCGATCAAGGAACCGGAGGCCACCACCCCGCCGGTCGATCCGACCAAGGCATTCGCCACGCGCACCATCTACTACGACTACGACGCCTACAGCGTGAAAGAGGAATATCTTCCCGTCATGCAGGCGCACAGCAAGTTCCTGCTCGCGCACAAGGAGGTGAAGCTGCGCATCGAGGGCAACTGTGACGAGCGCGGCAGCCGTGAGTACAACCTGGCGCTCGGACAGCGCCGCGCCGATTCGGTCAAGCGCGCGCTGATGCTGATGGGCGTGCCGCCCCGGCAGATCGAGAGCGTCAGCTTCGGCTCCGAGAAACCCAAGTCCACCAGCCACGACGAGCAGGCCTACGCGGAGAATCGGCGCAGCGATCTGGTCTACGTCGGCGGCGAAACCGCGCTCCGGTAGCGGTCAGCGTTTTGCGGTCGGCCGCGAGCCGCTTGCGCCCGGCCGGCTCATTTGCGTCGCCCGTGACGCGCAGATCCGTCAAGCTTGAAAGCGCTCGCCCTTGGGCGAGCGTAAGATAACACTCCTTGTGAGCAACTCGATCGCGCGCAGGCGTTCCAACAGCGTGCGAAGGGTTATTCGATCCAATTGATCGCGAAGTTTCGCGTGAGGCGTTCTCGCACGCCGGCGCGTCTTTCTGTCAGGGGAGTGCCCAATGGCAAAACTCAATGTGAACGGTAAAGCGGTGAGCGTCGATGTGGAACCCGAAATGCCTCTGCTGTGGGTGCTGCGCGACGAGCTGGGGCTGACCGGAACCAAATACGGTTGCGGAAT
>JBGQKF010000497.1:0-3638 GCA_041499435.1 Gammaproteobacteria bacterium | reverse complement strand
GCTGCCCCATGCGTCGTAGAAGTATTTCAACTGATCTTCGACCGGCACTTGCACGCCATTGAACATGGCGACTTCGTTGGGCGTGCCGATTAGAGTGCCTTCGGCGCTCGATCCATTGTCGCCGCTGATGTAGATGATGATTGTGTTATCGAGCTTGCCCATATCCTGGACAGCCTGGATGACGCGACCGATCTCGTAGTCGGTGTAGGCCGTGTAGCCCGCAAACACCTCGGCCTGGCGTGCGTAAAGCTTCTTCTGCAAGAACGATAGCGACTCCCACTTCGGGAGCTCATCCGGCCAGGGCGTGAGCTGCGCATTCGCCGGGATCACACCGAGCCGCTTCTGATTGGCGAAGATCTGCTCGCGCATCACGTTCCAGCCCATGTCGAACTTACCCTTGAATTTCTCGATCCATTCTTTCGTCGGCTGGTGCGGCGAGTGGCTTCCGCCGGGAACGTAATAGACGAAAAACGGCTGGTTGGGCGCGGCCGCGTTGAGGCTGCGCATGTGCGCGATGGCCTCGTCGGCCATATCGGTGGTGAGGTTGTAGCCGGGCTTACCCAGCCACGGAAAGATCTGCGTGTGATCGCGGAACAGGTACGGCTCCCACTGGTCGGTCTCGCCGCCCATGAAACCGTAGAAATACTGGAAGCCCATCCCAGAGGGCCATTGGTCGAAGGGACCGGAAACGCTGTACTGGAAGCCCGGCGTGTTGTGATTCTTGCCGAACCAGGACGTCGCATAGCCGTTTTCTGCGAGGATCCTGCCGACGGTCGCGTTCTGCGGGCCGATGATCGAGTCATAGCCCGGGTAACCCGTCGACAGCTCGGAGATCACGCCGAAACCGACCTCGTGATGATTGCGGCCGGTGATCAGCGCCGCTCGCGTTGGCGAGCACAGTGCAGTGGAATGGAACCGCGTATAGCGCAGCCCGGCCTTGGCGATACGGTCGAGCGCCGGCGTCGGAATCACGCCGCCGAACGTCCCGCTGACGCCATAGCCCTGGTCGTCGGTCATGATGAGCAACACGTTGGGCGCGCCCTTGGGCGGCACGACGCGCGGTGGCCACCAGGTCTTGGAATCTTTGGCGCTTTCCTTGATCACCCCGCCGAATTTCGGGGGTGGCGGCGGAAGCTGGTTCCCTTCAATCGTGGTCGTGGCGCTGGGCGAGCCCAACACGCCGGTGACCTGCTGCGCCGCAGCCGGTGCGGCGGCCAGCGTGGCAGCGAGCAGAAATGCCGCGCCTTGCGCGGCGATGCCTATCTCTCTCGGTTCCCGTTTCATCTGTGCTCCTTTGCTGATAGAACATGGGTCGTCTTTCACCTGACCGGTATCGTGAGAACCGGGATCTTGCCGCCGACCTCGGTATCGGTCAGCGTGAACAGGAAGAGGACCGTCGAGAGCGTCCTCTTGGATCGCCAGTCCCCGTTGTCAATCCAGAACCAGTGGTTCTGATACTTGACGGCAGCGAACGCGTTACGCGGGGGTGCGGTGCCGCTGGGCACCCGTAGCAGTGGTTTGGCCCATTGCTTAAGGTCCGGCGCCGGGGTCGCGGCTCCCGCAGCAATATCTTCCGGGGGAATGTCTATGAATGTCGCGAGCGCGGCCATCATTTGCATGATCGATCGGCTGTTGATGGCCAACTCCTCGGGCGTGCCGCGGACCGGGGAGAAGATGATCCTGTACTCATTGCGGTCCTCTGCGAGACCGAGCAGCTGTCTGATCTCGACTATCGAGGCCAAGGTTTTGCTGGTCATGCGCTCGGGACGAAAGAAGAAGACCACCTTCGCTTGCTTGTCACCGAGCTCCTCGATGCGCAATCCCACGCCGCCCTCGTCCTGAATCTGGCGGAGCAGGGCAGCAAGTCGCAGGAACTCGGGATCGGCGGGCCGCGCCTCCCCGGCATGATCCGAGCGATTGTGCAGGCCGTTGATGCTGTCTATCCCGAGCTCGAGCACAAAATCCGCCGGATAGCCGACCTGCACCAGGTACAGCACCGTCAAAGGCGGCACCGATTCGATCAAGCCGCGCAGAAACTTGGCCCCGGTCATCGGCACATACGTGATGGTCGGATTGTTGGAGAAGTTGGCAGTACCGGTAACGCCCACGGTCGTCGCTGCACCGGCGTTCGTGCCGACATTGGTGTTGGCCCCGACACTGGCTGTCGCACCATAGCTCGCGACCACGGAGGAGACGTCGAGAAACATCGGCGTGTCCATGTAGCGCAGCCGCAGGATGTTCATCAGGGTCTGTCGCTTCCAAGATTCACCGATCGAATCGAGATAATCGATGCGGTCCTGCGGAATGGTTCGTGGCCCGAACGAAAAGCAACCGGCGCTGCAGAGAACGGCAGCGATGACAACGACAATGCTCCTGGTGGCGTTCCCTGCTACCCGACCAGGCTGCTCGTTACTGTCATTGTGCCGCTGCATTGAGGACTCGTAGCTCGATCCCTGGCGCGGTGAGGGCCACTGCAACTCCGGTGCGGCTGCGGGTGAGACCGGAAGAGGCAGTGCGCTGGATTGCTGCTAATCTGGCAGTTACGAGGATGACCTTTGTGTGCGAGACGTATCGGACATCTGATTCGCCAACGCGCACGCGACCGATCAAGGCACGAAGCTGCGCTGCCGGTATTGTTCTAGTCATGCCACGTTCCGGCTATTGGACCAAAGTCCCATCTCGCAAAAAGCAATAGCGCGGGGGGCCACCTGGAAGCCAGGATTTAGACGATGATCTGTGCATCGATCGGCGGCTGACAGCTTACCGTCGAGGGAACATCTAACGGGCAGCGGCGGGCTCGTGCAAAGAGGTGGGTTGCGTGAGGGCGTCCCTCGACAGTTTCAGAGTGCCCCAAACCCGTCGACCGCCGCACACGCGCGTAGCTCAAGCACGGCATCCAAATGTTCTATCGAACGTCGGCTTGTGAGGAAACTGGCAACCGAATCCGACCGACCGCTCCTGTTAAGGGTTGTCCAATGCCTGCCCGCAGTCGGAGGCGTGCGATAACTCGGCGCACCTGAGCGGGCAGGCGTCGGACAAGCCTTAACAAAAGGCGGCCGTCGGACCGCCTGCCGGGCGGCAAATTGGCTACCTTCGAACGGGTTCGCCGGTACTGGGGTCGAGGATCAGCAGCTGTCCGTCGCGATCGCCATGCCGGTGGTCCTCATCGCGGGTGAAATCGAACATGCTGTCGAGCGAGCCCGCGATCTGATCGAAGGAACCGCCCTCTGCCACCGTTTTCGGCGACGCCTGATCGATCCGCCCGAGATTGAAATTATCCTCGATGAAGCGCAGGACCGAGGACTGATCAGTCACCTTGTGATCGACGTAATTCTGGCGCGCAATAGGCGAGATCACGAGGAAAGGCATCCGCGGGCCATAGCCGCAACGTCCCATCACTTGGCCGGCGAGCGGAACGCCGCACTGACCGGTGCCGGTGAGCGCGTCCGAGCTCTCGGCCAGGGCGCCGAGTGCCGAGGGGTTGACCAGCGGGGGAAAGACATGGTCGTACCACCCGTCCGAATCATCGTAGAGAACGATGATTGCGGTGTCATCCCAGTATTTCGACCGCATAACCGTGTTCACGACCTGGACGATGAAGGGCTGCTCGAGGAGTGGATTGGAATATTGCGCATGGC
>JBGQKF010000496.1:0-3668 GCA_041499435.1 Gammaproteobacteria bacterium | reverse complement strand
GGGTGGTGGACGTCGTGCGCCTCGTCCACGAGATCGGCGATGGTGAGCTGGAGCTGATGGGCCCAGAGCCGGCTCGCTTCGTCTTTACGTACCAGCCGCAGACGCGGTCCGAGGAAAAGGAGAATGTTCGCCGTCTGACCGACGATCAGATTGCTCGCTTTGAGATAAGGCGGAGCAAACGGCGGGCGCTTCACCGCAGCGTCGCGCATGAAGTGCATCAGCGCACTCACGCCACCGCCTCTGCTTTGCGGCAGGCGCGCAACATCCACATAGTCGGCGCCCGCCTCTTCGAGCGCGAGCCGCACAAACTCCCCGCGGCCGGGGATGCCATCCCAGTAATAGAGCTCGTAACGCATGATCGCCTCCGTGATCCGGCCTGAGCCGACGGTCAACGAATATCGCGGCCCGTCACTTCGCCGTCGATGACCTGATTACGCATCGCGCGACGCGCGCGATGCGTGGCCCAGAGAAGATAGATGATCGCCAGCATGGCGATACTGGCGAGAATTGCGAATACGACAATGGAGAGGAAGAACGCTAACAGCACGACCGCCGCCGCGAAAATCCCCGCCACGAGCTTGCCGAACCACGTTTTCGGTTGCACCGAAATGTGGATCCCGCGCACCGGGCGTGTCTGAGGGGATTGCGGGCTTTGCTGATCAGGAACTTGTCCCATGATCACCGCCGCGACAACTGCCGCGTGTGATCCACCAGCGCATACAGCGGCTCGGCATGCGTCGCGAACGTCCGCGCCTGCTCCTTCGCCTCCCCGGCGATCTGGTCCAGATATGTTTCGGCCTCCGGAAGCCGCGCAGCGAATGCCTCCGCAATCCTCTCCAGATCGCGCTGTGTCGGGTCGGGATTGCAGAACAGGTTGCCGATCTCCGGATCGCGGATCGCCAGCGCTGCGGGCAACGTCAGGATGCCGTCGCGCACATCCTCCTCCCCGCCGCCGCCGAGCGCCTGGGCACCACGCACATCGCCCACATCATCGCATCCATGGTAGAGCACGCCGAGCAGGTGGCCGAAGCGGCGTAGCTGCTCCGAGCGCGTGCCCAGACACGCACACACCTCGAACATCGAGCCGGTGTCCTCGCCGGCGATCTTGCGCCAGTCCTCCACTCCCAGCGGGCGGCGGCGCAGGCGCCACTGCATGCACTCGGCCACACCCAGGCGCTTCATCAGCTCCGAGAACAGCTTGATGTCGTAGCGCAGCGCAGCGCCATCCGCGGCACCGCCGTGCGCGGCGTCATTGCGCAGGATATCGTAGCCGTCGGCCACGATGTAGCCCGACACCATCAGCGCCGGCAGTTCCCCGAACTTGTAATGCAGCGTCGGCTTGCCCCTGCGATCGGCGGACTTGTCGACGATGTCGTCGATGATGAGCGAGACATTGTGGAACATCTCCAGCACCAGCGCGGTCTGGATCAGCGCCGGCGAGATCGGCTGGTGCGACACGGCCCGCTGACAACTGAACATCGTGAGCGGCCGGAAGTACTTCGAGCCGGCGTCGAACTGCCAGCGCAGCGCCTCGCGCATCTCCTCGCTCGTGTGAGCGATCCAGCCGTCGATGCGACTGCGCAACTGCTGCATCTCGTGTTCCAGATGCAGGTCTGCAATGATGCCGTGAGTTGTTTGTTGTGTGGACATACGACCTCGCCCCCGAGGTAAATTCAGAACCGAACAGCCAGCACACCCAGCGTCTGGCGTTGCGCCGACACTGCCACGCGGCTGGCTATAAGACCCACCGTTGGCAGAGCGATCACGCGGCAAGGCTAACGTGGAGCAATGCTGCGCACTCCCCGCCGCCCCCCAACGCAATCCGCTCAACAACGAATTTCAAATCCTGCCTGCTTAGCGCGGGTCAACTCAGTTCGCTCAGCAGCGCAGCCGCCTGCCTGAGGTCGGCGGTTTCCTTGCCTTCGGTGAACCAACCATAAACCGGCGCCAGCAGCTCGCGCGCCTTGTCGAGCTGATTCTGCTCGCGCCAGAGCGACGCGAGCGCAATCGCGGCGCGCAGCTCCCACGACTACGCAGACTGGCTGCGTGCAGCATCGAGCGCCTTCAGGTAGTAGGCTTCGGCCTGTCTTTCCAACGCGCGCCCGCCGCCCCGGAAAACATCGCCTTGCGCTTGATACGCGTCCGCTTCGATCGAGCGCTCGCCGGAGCGGGCGATCGTCGCCAGCGCCTCCAGCGCGCCCGCCTGCGCCGCTTCCATGTGTCCGCCCGCCAGCAGCAGGCGGGCGCGGCGCGCGAGCAGCTGACCATAGTGATACTGCACCCCGAGGGCCTGACACTTCTCCAGCGCATTGTCGAATAACGTGAGCGCCTCGGCTATATCGCCGCATTGGCCGATCGCCCACGCCTTCCATAACGTACCGAACGCTTCCAGAAATGGGTAGCCGAGGTCGCGCGCGAGCTGCGAGCCTTCGTCCGCACGCTCCAGCACCAGCGCATATTCACCGCGCAGATCCGGCACCACCAGACCGGCAAAGTTGAGGGTATAGGCGAGGCTGTAGGGCTCATTGAGCTCGCGCGCATGCCGCATCAGCGCCTCGCTCGTTGCGCGCGCCTGATCCGGGAACCCGAGCGACCACAACGAGGCGGCGCGGAAGCATTCGCCGATGATTTTGGGATCGGCAGCGGACAGCCTGGCGCCGACGTACGGGCCTGCTTCGTACAATGCGCGCGTCTCGCGCGCGTGCTCAATGGCGGTGGCATACTGTCCGCGATTGTAGTTCGACCAGGTGAGCGTCGAGTGCGTGTAAAGCAGCAGGCGCGGCTGCTGTGCGCTTCTCGCTTCCGCGATCAGTTTTTCGAACGCGGCATGGCCCGCGCGGATGTCGCCTTTCATCGTCTGGAACGCGCCGATGCCATACAACACCGGTGCTTTCAGCTCGACTTCCTGCACGCGCGCGCACAGCTCATTGGCGCGCATGAACGCAGCCTGCGCCTGCGGCGCGGCGTAGCTCAGCGCCGCGAAATAGACCACGCCGAGCGCCGACTGCAAGCGCAGCTCGAGCGCTTCGCGCGTTTGCACATCGCCGATGCGCTTGGCGGTCTCGATGCCGGCGTTGAGATGCGCGATCGCCTCCGTCGAGTTGGAGCGCTGCCAGGCCCGCTGACCGGCTTTCAACCAGAGCTGCGCGGCCTTGTCGAGAACCCCGCCCGCGCTGTAGTGACGGGCAATCGCCTCCGGCTCGGACTCGCTCAACTCGGGGAAATGCGCGAGCAGCGCCTCGCCCGCGAGGCGATGAAACGTCCTGCGATCGCTCTTGAGCAGCGACTCGTACGCGGCATCCTGAATCAGCGCGTGCTTGAACGTATAAGTGCTGTTCGGCTGCTCACCGCGTTGCCATACCAACCCCGAAGCGACCACCGCGTCGAGCGCGTGCGAGAGCTCTGCCACCGGCATATCCGATAGATCGCGCACCAGATCGTAGCGGAATTGACGCCCGATCACGGCACCGATCTGCGCGATCTTCTTGGCTCCCGACAACTCATCCAGCCGTGCGGTGAGCGAATCGCGCAGCGTCACCGGGATCTCCAACCGCTGCGGTATCGCATCGCGTCCAGTCTGCTTCTCCTGGCGATCGGAGTGCAACACGTTCTTGGTCACTTCTTCCAGGAACAGCGGCACGCCGTCGGTCTTGGCGACGATATCGTTG
>JBGQKF010000495.1:0-3671 GCA_041499435.1 Gammaproteobacteria bacterium | reverse complement strand
CCTCGCCAACATGAGCCACGAGATCCGCACGCCGATGAATGGCATTCTCGGGATGACCGGGCTGCTGCTCGACACCACACTTTCCGATTCGCAGCGCCATCTGGCCAAGACCGTGCAGCGCTCGGGTGAGCATTTGCTGGAGATCATCAACGACATCCTCGATTTCTCCAAGATCGAAGCCGGCAAGATCGAGCTGGAGCAGGTCCCCTTCTCGTTGCGCGAAAACCTGGAAGACACGGTGACAGTCTTCGCCGAGCGCGCGCACAGCAAAGGGCTGGAGCTGATATGCGCGGTGAATAGCGATGCTCCGGATGCGGTGCGCGGGGATCCGGTACGCATCCGCCAGGTGGTATCCAATCTGCTGTCCAACGCCATCAAGTTCACCGAGCGTGGCGAGGTCGTGGTGACGGTACTGGTGGTCGATGACAATCCGGCTGCGCGCCGTATCGTCAAACAGCATCTGCAGGCTCTCGGACTCAACGTCACTCTGGTGGCGGACGCCGTAGCAGCCACGCGCCTGCTCGAAGATGGCAGCGTGGACTATCGCCTCGCCGTGCTGGATGCGCAAATGCCCGGCATCGGCGGCCTCGATCTCACCAAGCAGATCAGGCAGAGCATGGCCCATCGACAGGGGATGAAAATCGTCCTGCTCAAGGCGGTCGGCATGACTGCGGCGAGCGCTGAGCTTGCGCTGCTCAACCTTTCGGCCTGGCTGAAAAAACCCGTGCGGCAGATGGAGCTCACCCGCTGCGTCGCAGACGCGCTCGGCATCAGCGTCGACCTGCCCCATGTGGACAACGGCGCGCCGCTACTCGCAGAGCCGCGTTTCGACGCGCACGTCTTACTGGTAGAGGATCACCCGGTCAATCAAGTCGTCGCGCGCACGATCCTTGAGCGCCTGGGCTGTGACGTAAGCGTCGCCAGCAACGGTCGTGAAGCGCTCGATGCACTGACCCGACAACGTTTCGACCTGGTGCTGATGGACTGTCAGATGCCCGAGGTGGACGGCTATACCGCCACCGCCACGTTGCGCGAGCGCGAGGCGCAACAGAGCGCAGCGCGCATGCCGGTCGTCGCGCTCACCGCAAACGCGCTCCAGGGCGACCGTGAACGCTGTCTGGCCGCCGGGATGGACGATTACCTCGCCAAACCGTTCCATCGCGAAGCGCTGTCCGCAATGCTGGCGCGCTGGCTCCCCCGGTGCTCAACGATCAACCCGGGCAGCGAGGCAAAAGCCATTGCATTGGCGGGCGCACCTGGGTTGCCCGTAATCGACATGGCGGCATTGGATGCGATCCGCAGCCTGGGGGGGACTGAGACCCCGGACCTGCTCGAGCAGATCATCCGCCTGTATCTGGATTCCGCGCCGCAGCTCATGGCCTCGATCCGAGACGGTCTGGCGGCGGCAGACAACGACAAGGTCAGAATGGCTGCACATACGCTCAAATCGAGCAGCGCAAATCTAGGTGCCGGTCGCCTTGCCGAGGTTTGCAAGAAGCTCGAGCTGGCGGCGCGTGCCAACGCGATTGCGAGCGACGCACCGCAGTTGAGCGAGATCGAAGCCGAGTATGAGCGCGTATGTGGCGCGCTTCAATCAGAAGCAGGGGTCGCGGCATGAGCATGCCAGCCAGCAGCAACAAGCCGGTAGCCTTGATCGTCGATGACGATGCCATGATGCGTCTGCTGATTCGGCAGACTCTCGAGCGCGCGGGCTTCGCCTGCCATGAGGCGATCAACGGTGCAGTGGCCCTGGAACAATTCTCGACACTTCAGCCGGATATCCTGTTGATGGATGTGATGATGCCGCAAATGGACGGTTACGAAGCCTGCGCGCGGTTGCGCCAGCGGCCCGATGGCGCGATGGTCCCGGTGCTGATGCTCACCGGGCTGGACGACCTCGAATCGATCAATCGCGCGTACGAGGTGGGTGCCACCGACTTCATCAGCAAGCCGATCAGCTGGGGGGTGCTCGGCCATCGGGCCCGCTACATGCTGCGTGCAAGCCAGGCCTTTCGCGATCTCGCCAAGCACCAGGCGAGCCTCGAGAACGCGCAGCGCATTGCTCATCTCGGCAGCTGGGAATGGGATCCGATACGCGAGGAAATCCATTGGTCGACCGAGATCTATCGCATATTGGGTCTGGAGCCGGGCGAGGTCATCGTCGGCTTCGAGCCATTCATCGACCTGGTGCATCCGGACGATCGTGCGTTGGTGCAGGCTGCCTTCCAGCAGCTGTTGAAGACCGGGAAATTTTCCGGTGAGGGCGCGCGCATCCTGCGGCCCGATGGTACGTTGCGCCACATTCAGCTGCAGGGTGTGGGCAGCATCGATACCTCAGGCACCGTGCAGCACCTTAACGGCACGATTCAAGATGTCAGCGAATTGAAGCGCGCCGAGGAGCGCATCCGTCACCTGGCGTACTACGACGGCATCACCGGGTTGCCCAACCGCCAGTACTTCATGGAACGCCTGCAGCATGCGCTCACACAGTCACGCCGTCACAACCGTCAGCTCGGTGTGTTGAGCTTGAACCTCGACCAGTTCAAGCGGATCAATGACACGCTCGGTCATACCGCGGGCAATGAGTTGCTGATGTCGGTGGCCGGCCGGCTCGCGGAAGTCGTGCGTCAGGACGACACGCTGGCACACGCCGACCAGGACAGCGCAGATGCCATTGCCCGTCTGGACGGCGATGAGTTCAGTCTGCTGATCAGTGAGCTCGTGCACTATCACGATGCCGCGCGCGTAGCGCGCCGCCTTCTCGACGAGTTGCGCAAGCCCTTCAGCGCGGCCGGCCAGGAAATCTTCGTTTCCGCGAGCATCGGTCTGGCGCTCTATCCGCTCGACGGGGAAGACGCCGAAAGCCTGATCAAGAACGCGGGTGCCGCCATGCATTTCGCCAAGGATCAGGGACGCGACAACTACCAGTTCTACAGCCGGGCGATGAATTCCACCGCGCTGGAGAAGCTCTCGATGGAATCGCAGCTGCGCAAGGCCTTGGAGCGCAACGAGCTGATCCTGCACTATCAACCCAAGATTCGCGCTTCGACCGGGGAGGTAATCGGCCTGGAGGCGCTCATTCGCTGGCAGCATCCCGAGCTCGGCATGGTGCCGCCGAGCTCGTTCATCAAGCTCGCTGAAGACACCGGCCTCATCGTCCCGATCGGCGACTGGGTCTTAAGCGAAGCGGCCCGGCAGAACACCGCGTGGCAGCGCGAAGGGTTGCCGCCCGTGCACGTCAGCGTCAATATCGCCAGCCTGCACTTCCGTCAGGGACAACTTACGCAGTCGGTCGCTGCCGCGCTGCGAGGCTCCAGCCTGGACCCCGCATGCCTCGAGCTGGAGGTGACCGAGAGCATGTTGATGGATGGCGTAGAAGTCACCTTGAAGACGCTGTTCGAGTTGAAGGCGATGGGTGTGCGCCTGGCGATCGACGATTTCGGCACCGGGTATTTGTCGCTTGCCTATCTCAAGAAATTTCCCCTGGACTCGCTCAAGATCGACCGCTCGTTCATCAAGGATCTTCCGGGCGACTCTGAGGATGCAGCGATCACGAAAGCGATCATCGCGATGGCGCACAGCCTGAAGCTGTCAGTGGTCGCGGAGGGAGTGGAGACGCTCGAGCAGCTCGCCTTCCTGCAACAGCATGGCTGCGACCTGATTCAAGGGTT
>JBGQKF010000494.1:0-3671 GCA_041499435.1 Gammaproteobacteria bacterium | reverse complement strand
GATTCGACGCAACGATCACATCGAAGCGCTGCGGATTGAGCACCATCTGGATGGTGAGCCCGTCGATGTGGTACTGGCTCACCTTCACCTCGGGATAATTTCTCCCCATCAGCGCGAATCGCTCATCCCAATACGGCATGGTGATCGAGATGCCGTTGGATTTGGTCGCCGATGTCACCAGCTTGCGCGGGCGCTTCATCGCCAGCTCGAATGCGAACTTCATGATGCGGTCCACGCCTTTGCGGGTAAAGATCGACTGCTGCATCGCCATTTCGCGCTCGGTGCCTTCGAACAGGCGTCCGCCCACCGCCGAGTATTCGCCTTCGGTATTCTCCCGTACGACGTAGTAGTCGATGTCGCCGACCTTGCGTCCGGCAAGCGGCGGCGCGATGCCAGGCATCAACCGCACCGGGCGCAGATTTACATATTGATCGAACCCACGGCGGAATTTGAGCAGCGAATCCCAGAGCGAGACGTGATCGGCGATCTTGGCCGGCCAGCCGGTCGCGCCGAAGAAGATGCAGTCGTGAGCGCCGATTCTCTCGCGCCAGTCCGGTGGCATCCACCAGCCATGCTTGTCGTAGTTGTCGCAGCTCCAGTCGAAATGGTCGAATGCGAGCGCGATGCCAAATCTGCGAGCGGCGGCATCGAGCACACGCACACCTTCGGGCATGACCTCTTTGCCGATTCCGTCACCGGCGATGACGGCAATCCTATAGGGTTTCATTGTCTCACTCCTTGGTTGAAAGTGCGGCCGGTTCGCGCGCGGGCGAACCGAAGTCTAACCTGGATCTTGCCGGCGGACGGGAAGCCGCGGTGCAATTGCGCATGGTGCGTTTCCAGAAACCGGCACGCGGTCGGCGCGCGGTCTGCGCCTCGATTGGTTATCCTTAGCACACGATTCATCCTTACAGAAGCGAGGAGTTGTGCCAAGAGAACCTCAGGTCACCGCCGCCCAGCAGCTGATGCAACTGTCCACGCGCCTGGGCGTCGAATATTGGTTCACCAACCTGGGTAGCGATCACCCCGCATTCATCGAGGGCTTTGCGCAGCTGCAGGCGCGCGGCGAGCCGATGCCCAGGGTGATCGTCTGTCCCCACGAAATGACAGCGCTGAGCGCGGCACATGGATACGCCATGATCACTCGCCGCCCGCAGCTCGTGCTGGTGCATGTGGATGTGGGCACGCAAAATCTCGGCGGTAGTGTGCACAATGCGGCGCGCGGCCGTGTGCCGGCGATCATCGTGGCCGGCTTGTCGCCCCTCACGGAGAACCCTGAGCGCGTGGGCGCGCGCAACGAGTTCATCCACTATATTCAGGATACGCCTCGGCAGCACGAGATCGTGGGGCAGTACATGAAGTGGTCGTACGAGCTGCGCGCGCCCGAGATGGTGGACGCGGTTGCGCTGCGGGCGGTGCAGATCGCGACCACTGCGCCCGAAGGGCCGGTGTACATCACCGGTGCACGTGAGATGTGGGATGCGCGCGTCCCGCCTTCCAAGGAAGATCTCGCACGGTGGCCGACGGCGCACCTGGGCGGCTTGCCGGAGACCGCGGCGCCCGAGCTGTACCGTGCACTCACTCAGGCGAAGCGCCCGATTGTGATCGCTGCCTATCTCGGACGCCAGCCGCGCGCAGTCGAGCGGCTGGTGGAGCTTTCCGAGCGCATCGGCATCGGCGTTTGCGAGGTGAGCCCCGAGTATCTCAACTTTCCCGGCGATCATGCGCACCACTTGAGCTATCGGCGTAACACACTGGTGGACGAGGCGGATTTGATCCTGATGCTGGATGTGGATGTGCCCTGGATCCCCACCAAGGTGCAACCGGCTGCGGACGCGCAGCTCATCCACATCGACGCGGATCCGGTGAAGGATCGTCTGGGCTTCTGGCATTTCCCGGCACATCGCGCTTTTCACGCGGATACACTGCAGGCGCTGGAGCAGCTGCTCGCGCAAGCGCAGGGCAACGTCCCGGGCCGCGACGCGCGCTGTGCCTGGATTGCGGAAGCGAAGCAGCGAGTCAGCGTGCAGCCGACTGCGAGCGGCGATGGGCCGATCGCCATGGACGAGCTGACCTCTGCCATTCGCGGGCTGGTCACTGAGCGCACCATCGTGCTGTTCGAAGAGCCGTCCGGGACTGAAGCGATTCCTTCGATGTTGCGCATGCGCAGGCCGGGAAGCTTCTTCGCGAGCGGTGGCGCGGGCCTTGGCTGGGGCGTGAACGCGGCGATCGGCGCGAAGCTCGCCAAGCCCGACGCAGAAATCATCGCAGTGGTGGGCGACGGCTGTTATCTGTTCGGAGTGCCGAGCAGCGCTTACTGGGTGGCCAGCACCTACAAGACGCCACATCTGACGGTGGTGTACAACAATGGCGGCTGGCATTCGCCCAAGTTGTCGACCTTGTGGGTGCATCCGGACGGAACGGCAAAGCGCAACGACACCTTCTGGGTGACGATGGGGGCGGGCGCGCGGCTCGCGGACATTGCCGCGGCCGCCGGCGACGTCGAGGCGCATCGAGTGAGCGAGCGCGCGAAGCTCAAACCAACGCTGGCCCGCGCGCTCGAGACCGTACGTGTCGGGCGCTGCGCGGTTGTCGAGGTTGCAATCGCGCCGATCTCCAGGCAGGTGCTGGGATGAAGTGCAGCAGGACGGCGTGGTCGTGACGGCGCGCTACACGTCAGTTGCGATCGCGCTGCACTGGATCATTGCCGCGACGATTGCTTGCACGTTCGCTCTGGGCTTGTACATGGCGCAATTGCCGGCGTCGCCGCTCAAGCTGCGGCTGTATTCGTACCACAAGTGGATCGGTATCACGATCTTTCTGCTGGTGGTGATCCGGCTGCTCTGGCGCTTGACCCATCGCGTCCCGGCGCCCCCGCCGCAGATGCCGAGATGGCAGCGCGCCGCAGCGGCTGCATCGCATCTTCTGCTGTACGTGCTGACTCTGGTGATACCGGTGTCAGGCTGGCTGTTCAGCTCGGCGTCGGGCTTTAAGGTGGTGTACCTGGGCAAGATTCCGCTACCGGATCTGGTCGGCAAGGACAAAGCGCTGGCGGACCAATTGCAGCTCACGCACGAGCTGCTCAATTACTTCATGGCTGTGGTGGTGCTGATGCACGTCGCCGCGGCCCTCAAGCATCACTGGGTCGACCGTGACGATGTGCTGAAGCGCATGCTCCCGGCACCCGGAGCACGGAGCCAATCGCAATGATGAGATCGGTTATCACTTTCGCTGCGACACTCGCCGCCACAACGTGCCTCGCACAAACGCAGAGTGTCGATTACGCCAAGAGCCAGGTGATGTTTGCGGGCAAGCAGATGGGCGTGCCTGCTGAAGGGCGCTTCAAGAAGTACACCGCTCGGATTGCCTTCGATCCGAAACATCCGGAGGCCGCGAAGATCGAAGTCGATATCGATCTAAGCAGCGTCGATACCGGGTCGAATGAAAGCGACACCGAGGTGAAGAAGCCGTCCTGGTTCAACGTGGCAGCGTTCCCAACCGCGAAATTCGTCTCGACGGCGGTGAAGAGAATCTCGCCGGGGCGCTATGAGGCGAGCGGCAAGCTGTCCATCAAAGGGATCAGTCAGGATGTGCGCATTCCGTTTACCGCACAGAGCGCTAATGGCCTCACTACATTCGAGGGCGGCTTCACGCTCTTGCGTCTGCAGTTC
>JBGQKF010000493.1:0-3675 GCA_041499435.1 Gammaproteobacteria bacterium | reverse complement strand
GAAAGACGTGGTTATCAGTACGCCATTGAGCTGGACGGAGCATTAGCGGGCTGGGTGCGCGAAGTCAGTGGCGGGGACGCCACAGCCGATGTGATCGCGGAAAAAATTGGCCCTGATGGCGTTGTTCGCAAGCATATCGGCAGTGCCAGGTATGAGGACATTACGATCAATTGTGGCGCCGGCATGTCGAAAGTCTTCTACGAATGGATCGGGCAGATGTTGACGAACCAGTCGTCGCGCAAGAACGGAGCTGTCGTCATGACCGACTACAACTACTCGCCGATGTCGCGCCTCGAGTTCAGCAATGCGCTCATCTCCGAAGTTACGTTTCCGACACTCGATGCTGCTGCCAAAGACCCGGCACGGATGACCATCAAAATTGCACCCGAATACACTCGGCTCAAGAAAGGCGGCGGCAGCTCAGCTCCATTGAAATCCGGGTCGGCTCCAAGAGCTCAAAAGCAATGGTTGTCGTCCAATTTTCGTCTGACGATCGACGCCGTCGACTGTTCACGGGTCAGCAAGATCGACGCAATCACGATCCAGCAGGTGGTCGCGGAGAATCCCGTCGGTGAACTGCGCGACCTCGAGAATGTTCCCACTCATTTGGATATCGCCAACCTGGCCGTTACTCTAGCCGAGTCCGGTGCCCAAGACTTCTACAATTGGCACGAAGACTTCGTGATCAAAGGCAACGCCGGTCAGGACAGAGAAAAAAACGCAACCATTGAAATGCTCTCTGCCGACTTGAAGACCGTTCTGTTCACGTTGACGCTGAAGCATCTGGGAATTTACCGGCTGATACAAGAGCGCAGCGAGCCCGGCGGCGACTCTGTCCGCCGTGTCCGCGCCGAGATGTATTGTGAAGAAGCGCAGTTCGACTACTCCGGTGCGGCTGAGTGAGAAGTTCAACCGATCCCAGCCGATGCAAGCTTCGCGCTGGCCATGACCGTGTGCAGTCGATTGTCATAGGGACCGACCCCCTCTCCCAGTATCAATTCGTGATGATTGCGTGAAAGGCGCGTGAGCCTCACCTGCGATAGTGCTCGCCATACACTCGACGACGCATCCTGACGATACGAGGACCCCATGTTCAAGACCATCATCATCATTTCACTCGGTTTCGCCGCAGCTTTCTCCTGTACGAGCGCCTCGGCAGACCAATATGTTCGCCAGCTGCTCTACCAGGCGCAGATGCTGCAAAGGATCAAACAGGGTGCCAACGTGGGGAGGCGCGTCGAAACGCGCCGCCCGCAATTCACCTACCGGGACAGCCGCCGCTCGTTCTCGCAGACCGGGTAGCGCACCGGTCCTCATGCGATCCTCCTGTTCGGATGGGCCGCGAACGAAATCGCGCCCATCCGTCTTTTTCGCATGCTGCGGCTCACCGCGGCTCGCGCAGATGCCGATCGGACTCGCCCGCGGCACGGATATCCCGGACGGCCGACGTACAAGTACGAGAAATGCTACGGTATCGCTAAGGACGGAAAGAATGACTGCTTCACGCCAGGAATGCCTGCGGCGGCACCTCCGAGGGTCGATCGTCAGCACGACGCGTGGAGCTACCTTCCGGCCGGCGTCTGCGAGAGAATCGTGGCGGCAAGCTGATGCCACTGCTCGGCGTCGAAGTCGGACACCCGCTCTCGGTGCACGTGGGCGTCGCCAACGGTCAGGTGGTAGCGAGCCGCGAGGCCGACACGGTGTGCAACTTCGCAACCGTGGGCGAACGAACGGCGTTGCGTCGTGATGGTGCTTAGCTGGATCTATACCAGCACGCAACACATAGAGATCGCAGAGGGAGCAAGGAAAGCGAGACATGAGGTACGAGCCGAGCGCGACACAAAAGTGTTCCCTCCCTTGCGAAGCGGGGGAGGGCTAGGGAGGGGGCGCCCTATGCATCTTCGCGTTCAGTGTACGGATTGAAAAATGACGCCTGAATCTGCACTCGCAACACTACCCGCTCACATCCGCGCGCAGTGGCCCTATGCCCCGCGCTTCGCGCGCGTCAACGGCTGGCGCATGCACTACGTCGATGAAGGCGCCGGTGATCCGATCGTGCTTCTGCATGGCAATCCGACCTGGGGCTTCCTGTACCGCGATTGCATTCCGATCCTCGCGCGTGCCGGCTATCGCGTCATCGTTCCCGACATGATTGGCTTCGGCCTTTCCGAAAAGCCTACGCGCGAGCAGGCTCACAGCCTCGATGGCCACAGTGCGAACCTGGTGGCGCTGATGCGACAGCTCGATCTGCGGCGGATCGCGCTGGTGTGTCACGACTGGGGTGGTCCCACTGGGTTGAGCTTCGCTTTGTCGAACTCAGAGCGCATGCGTGCGCTGGTGATCATGAGCACGTGGGCCTGGCGCAATCCTGCGGCGGAATTCCACCGCCGCATCTTCCCGTGGCGCACGATGCATGCGCCATTGGTCGGACCGTACCTGCTGGGCAAGCACAACGCGCTCGCCGGCCGCGGCGTCTATCTGTCCGTCGTCGATCGCGCGAAATTTCGCAGCCGTGCACAGGCCGCATATGAAGCAGTACTCCCCGATCCCGCGACACGGTTGCTCACGTGGACCTGGCCGCGCTGGATTCCGCTCGATGATGCGGCACGCGCGGCCGAGCGCTTCGACTGGCTCGAACAGAAGCTCACGCGGTGCACGTTGCCGGCCTTGATCCTGTGGGGGCGCGAAGACGAAGTGTTCGCGCACGAAGTGTTCGCGACGCGGTTCAAGCAACTGCTGCCGCATGCCGATGGCCCTCATCTGGTCACGGGCAGACACTTCCTGCAGGAAGATTCCGGTCCTGAGATCGCTGCGCACATCGTGCGGTTTCTCTCGGCCGTGCGCGCACAGGAGGCGGCGTGAGCGTTGCAGTCACAGTCATCGACCCGCCAGATCTCAGTGGCAAGCGGCGCGCGTTCGCGCTGGCAGAAGATCGCGTGGGACACTATCCGGAATTTCGCGCGTTCTTCGAGCGGACCTTTGCGCTCGATCGCATCGGGTTGTCGCGACCGGGGTATGTTGCACTGTCGGGTGGCGCTGTCTATGAGCTGGTGTTCATAGGCCGCAGCGGAGAGGCCTTCCCAGCCGGGGTCGAAATCAACGCGATCGTTTCTGCGCTGGAGCCGATCGACGAAGACTGCGTCGATCGAGATCTATGGGCCATTCTGCGCTGGATGATCGAAGGCGTGGGGGCGCCCTGGACGCTGGCGAATCTGGATGCGACCGGGCGGTTGTATCGACTGCCAGCGGCCGAGGATCGACCATCATCGATCTAGGCAACGGAGCCCATGACGGTCACCGGCCTCGAGGAAATTCTCGCGGATGCGCGAACCGGCAATCAAGTGCGCAACGTCACCGGTGCACTGATTTATGTCGACGGTGTGTTCTTTCAGATTATCGAAGGCGACAAAGACGTCGTACAGAATCTAATGGCAAGCATTGCGCGGGACTCCAGGCATCACTCCGTTCGTGCTGCCCGCGGATCACTACTTCTTTGTCCCGCAGGTGCAGCTGTCCAATGGAGATTTCCTTTGGCTGTCGGCCAATCGGCCAATCGTTGCCCCCGGCACGCCGTTCATTCAGGATCTCCAAAGCTGGATCCGGAATGATGGTCCTGGCATAGCACCGGACTGGCTCCGGGTTGGGCAGGACGTGGTAGGTGGTGATGCGCGTTCT
>JBGQKF010000492.1:0-3677 GCA_041499435.1 Gammaproteobacteria bacterium | reverse complement strand
CCATGTCGCTCGCGTCCGTCGCTTACTGTTTGGCCTTCGCATCGTCTTCGGCGAAGACTTTGCGCGCGGTGCGAAACGAATCGACCCCGGCCGGTATGCCGGCATAGATCGCCACCTGCAGCAGCACCTCGCGGATCTCGTCGCGCGTGACGCCGTTGCGCATGGCGCCGCGGATGTGGAGCTCCAGCTCGTGCGGCCGGTTGAGCGTAGCGAGCATCGCGAGGTTCAGCATGCTGCGCGTCTTGCGCGGCAGACCTTCGCGTGTCCAGATCGCGCCCCAGCAGTATTCGGTGACGAGCTCCTGCAGCGGTCGATTGAAATCGTCGGCATTCTTGATCGAGTTCTCCACGTACTCGGCGCCGAGCACATCCTTGCGAACGGCGAGTCCCTTGTCGAATAAAGTAGTCATGCTGGATTGCCTCCTGGCGGGTGATGGATCGGCGCGCCCGGTCTAAGAGCGAGCGGACTGTAGGACAATAATACGATATGATCGGACTGACAAGGCCGATGGCTGCTTGACGGCAGCCAAAAAGCGGCCGCAAGAGCATCGAGGCCAATGTACATCTACCGACCACTGTCAGCATGATCGCACAGCAGCTCCTGAATGCACTGGTGGTGGGCAGCGTCTACGCGCTCTTCGCGCTCGGCTTCACGCTCATTTTCGGTGTGCACCATATTCTCAACCTCGCGCATGGCGCGGTATTCATGTGGGGCGCGTTCGTCGGGCTGTACGCGGTCACGCTGCTCGATGCGCCGTTTCCGGTGGCACTGCTCTGTGCGAGCCTGGCCGCGGGGCTGCTCAGCGTGGCGCTCGACTGGGTCGCGTTTCGTCCGCTGCGCCGCCGCGGCGCGCCGGAGTTCTCCGCGATTATTTCGAGTATCGGCGCCGGCCTGATCCTGATGAACCTCGCCCAGCGCGCGTCGCAGACGCGCGTCATGCGCTATCCATTCGGAACGTTTCCGATCGAGGTGTATTCGCTGTTCGGTCTGCGCGTGACGCTGCTGCAACTCACCATCGTCGGCAGCGTCGCTATCATCGTCGCCGGGCTGTTTGCCTATATCTTCTACACGGGCTTCGGCCGGCAAATCCGCGCCGTGGCGGTGAACGAGCGCACCGCATCGCTGCTCGGCGTGAATCCGACCGCGGTCTACTTCCAGACGTTCTTCATCTCGGGAGCACTTGCCGGTGCCGCCGGCGTGCTGATCGGCATCGCCTTCAACTCGGTGCATTTTCTGATGGGCGAGCCGTACATGCTGCGGGCGTTCGTCGTGATCGTGCTCGGTGGACTGGGCAGCATCGGCGGTGCGGTGATTGCCGGCCTTCTGCTCGGGCTCATCCAGACGATGACCATCGCGTATCTGTCCAGCGACCTCTCCGACGCGATCATCTTCTCGCTGCTGTTCGTCATTCTGCTGGTCAGGCCGACCGGATTTTTCGGGACACTGCGCAGAGAGAGGCGGGTGGCGCGCGAATGACCGGCCTGTGGGCGGGCTATCAGTCGGTGCTCAACGTCGTCCTGCTCAACTGCGGATTGGCGCTGAGTCAGTTCGTTGTGCTGCGGGCGGGCGTGTTCTCGGTTGCGACACCGGCGCTCGCATCGATCGGCGCCTACACCGCAGGTATCCTGACATTGCGCACGGGCGCCGGTGCGCTGGCCGGGTTGGCCGCCGCTGCACTGACCGGGACCATCACCGCACTCATCTTGTCGGTGCCGCTCGCGCGGCTGCGCGGCGTGTTCCAGGCGATCGCCACCGTTGCATTTGCGCAGATCGTGCTCTCGCTTGCTTTGTATGCAACCGATCTCACCGGCGGTGCCAACGGACTCAACGGCATTCCGCGGCTGGTCGATACCCCAGGGCTGCTGCTCTGGATTGCCGCCGCGGTGTACGTGCTGGTCTGCTTGTCGCGCTCGCGCATCGGTTATGCGTTCGACGCCATCCGCCAGGACGAAACCGTCGCGGTCACTCTCGGCATCTCAGCGGTCCGCCATCAGGCGCTGGCGTTTGCGCTGAGCGGAGCGATCGCCGGCATGAGCGGCGCATTGATGGCTTATCACAACCGCAGCGTCGCGCCCGAAGAGTTCGGCTTTGGCATGCTGGTCACTGTGCTCGCGTATGTAGTGCTCGGCGGCCGGCGCTCGGTGCTCGGCCCGCTCGCCGGCGCGGCTATCCTAAGTCTGCTGCCGGAGCTCGCCCGCCCGCTCGCGGACAACCGCATGATCGTGCACGGTGCGGTGCTGATGCTCGTGATCACCTACCTGCCGCACGGTATCGTCGATTCGCTGATGATCGCTTATCGGCGCCGAGCCACGGGCGCTGCGCGGGCGGATGCGCTGGCGAAGGAGGCGGCCGATGGCCCGGCTTGACCTCGAGAGCGTGTCGCGCCGTTTCGCGGGCGTCGAGGCGGTGAAGAACCTCGGCATGACGGTCGCCTCCGGGCGCGTCACCGGCCTCATCGGTCCCAACGGTGCGGGGAAGACCACGGTGGTGAATCTGATCACCGGGCTGCTCAAGCTGACCGGCGGGCGCATCCACCTCGATGACCGTGACATCGGCGCGCTGCAGCCGCATGAGATAGCGAAGCTCGGCGTGGCGCGCACGTTTCAAAGCATTCGGCTGCTCAAAGAAGCCACGGTGCTGGACAACATCGTGGTCGGCTTCCACCTGCGCGATCGCAGCTCGTTCGCCGCGCAGGCGCTCGGTCTGCCCTCTGTGCGCCGTACACGCGCGGCGCTGGCGGAGCAGGCGCGGCAACTGCTGAGCGAGTTCGGCATGGTGCAATATGCACCATGCCTCGCTGGCGAGCTTTCGTATGGGCATCAGCGCCGGGTGGAGATCATGCGCGCGCTCGCGCTGGAGCCCGGTGTGTTGCTGCTCGACGAGCCGGTCTGCGGCATGAACGACAGGGAGGCGGCTGAGCTCGGTGCCCTGTTCCGCTGCTTCGCCGAGCGCGGGATCGCCGTGCTGGTGATCGAGCACAACATGCAGCTCATGATGACGCTGTGCGATGAGCTGTACGTGCTCGACTCGGGCGAGCTGATCGCACACGGAACACCCGACCAGGTGCGTATCGATCCGCGCGTCGTCGAAGCGTATCTCGGAGGCGAGCTGTGTTAGAGGTGCGTGACCTGACCACGACGTACGGAGGTATTGTCGCTGTGCGCAACGCCAACCTGACGGTACCGCGTGGCCAGGTCGTAGCCTTGATCGGTGCCAATGGCGCAGGCAAGACGACCTTGCTCAACACGATCTGCGGCGTGGTGCGTGCGGCCGGTGGCGAGGTGCGCCTGAATGGCGCCGCCTTGCTCGGCGAGCCGACACATCGGGTGGCACGGCGCGGTGTGCTGATGGTGCCGGAAGGCCGACAGATTCTCGGGCCGCTCACCGTGCGCGAAAATCTCGAGCTCGGCCGCCTCGCGCGCCATGACCGGCACAGTGCGGTGCAGACCGATATCGAGAAAGTGTTCGCGCTGTTTCCCCGTTTGCGCGAGCGTGCGGATGGTCAGGCGGGCTCGCTGAGCGGAGGAGAGCAGCAGATGCTCGCGATCGGGCGCGCGCTGATGGGCGACCCGCAGGTGCTGCTGCTCGACGAGCCCAGCCTGGGTCTCGCCCCCAAAGTCGTAGCGCAGGTGTTCGCGGCCTTGCGTGCGCTCAATGAAGCGGGGCTGACGATTCTG
>JBGQKF010000491.1:0-3678 GCA_041499435.1 Gammaproteobacteria bacterium | reverse complement strand
TGCGATATGCGAGCTCGGTGGTCGGGTCCGGGCTGTCGCGCTGAAAGCGCGCGAAAATCTGTTCGCGCTTGGCGGCGTTCATAGAGCTCAAGCATACCGTGTTGCGGCAAGGTGAGGTATTCCTGAGCTACCACCCGGGCCGCTACGCGCTTGGCGCCTCGCGCTGATTCAGGTCGGCGACAACGATCAGCGGCGACGCGCGCGCGCCCGCGCGAGCGCAGCTTCGATCGCCGCGCGCTTGCGCTGCGCGTCATCGGCAGCAGGGGCCGCGTCGAGCGCCTCCAGCTTGGCGCGCGCCTTCTCTGCGAGTCTCTCCCGGTGCTCTTGCTCCTCGCGCGCGAGCCGCGCCTGCCGAACCCGGTAACGCGAGCGCGAGTCCTGCGCTGCAGGACCTGCCGCAGAGATCGGCGCACCCCGCTCGACCAGCGCGGTGCGCGGAACCATTTCGATGCAATCCACCGGACACGGCGCGACACACAGCTCGCAGCCTGTGCATCGCTCCAGCAACACGGTATGCATGCGTCTGGGTGCGCCGACGATCACATCTACGGGGCAGGCCTGGATGCACAGCGTGCAGCCGATACACCATTGCTCGTCGATGAGTGCAGCCGCAAGAGGTTTTTCTACGCCGTACGCGGGGTTGAGCGGGATGATGTCGCGACGGAGCAGCGCCGCGAGCTTGACGATCCCTGACTCCCCGCCCGGCGGGCATTGGTTGATCTCGGCCTCGCCGCATGCGATGGCTTCTGCATAAGGCCGGCAGCCGCTGAACCCGCACTGGGTGCATTGGGTTTGCGGGAGGAGATCGTCGATTTGGTCGGCTAGGGTCATTACATCTAAACCTCAACACAGAGACACAGAGGACACGGAGCACACAGAGAAAATCATCCCGAGTGCCATGTTTTGTTTGCTCTGTGTCCTCTGTGCCTTCTGTGCCTCTGTGTTGGGTTTAGATTAAGCCGCCGCCGCCCGCCGCTGCAAATGCACCAGACACCGGTCGATCCACTGCGCGGTCAGCTTTTCCTGCACGGAATTTTGCGACAGCCGCGCGGCCAGGCCGGGGAAATCAACGCGATCGATCGGCTGATCCTGGTTGAAGCACGAGAATACATACGTGCGCTCGCCGGTGACTGGATCGACGTGCGGCTGCAGACACTGCGCACAAATTTCCTTCATCATGCATTGCATCGGCGAGTTGATCGATGCAATCGCAAAGTGGTGCGGCTCGAGATAAGGTGCGAGCACGCTGTGACGCGCAGCGCCAACGGCCGCCATCATGCGATCGGAGCCGATCACGATCATGCGGTTGGCTGCAGACAGCGGAATGCTCGGCTCATCCAGCTCGCCTGAGGCGTACGCTTGCATGGCGCGCACGATGTTGCCGACGTAGCTGCGATCCTGGGGGCGCGTGGGTGTGAAGCCCGGCGCCTCATCGCAGCACCACACGACGACATCGGCCGCGGCTTCGATGTCAGCTACTTTATAGCGATCGGCAATCTGCTTGTACCCGGCGAAGTACAGCACGCGCGATCCCGCTGCGCGCAAAGCTGACCCGATCGAGAACAGCACCGCATTACCCAGACCGCCGCCGACCAGCACTACGGTCTCCCCAGACGGGATCTCCGTGGGCGAGCCGGTGGGGCCCATCAGAACCACGGGCTCTCCAGGCTCGAGGAGCGCACACAGGTCCGACGATCCGCCCATCTCCAGCACGATAGTGGACACAAGCCCCCGGCTGCGATCGACCCACGCTCCTGTCAAAGCGAGACCTTCCATGGCCAGCCGCGTTGCGTCTACCTGAAGCGCATTCGCTTCGTAGTTCTGCAATCGGTAGAACTGTCCCGGCTGGAACTTGCGCGCGGCGGTCGGCGCTTTCACGATCACTTCGATGATGCGCGGCGTGAGCTTCACGACCTCATGCACGGTGGGCCGCAGCTCGGTGTTCAGGTTTTGCGCAAATACATCATCGCTCAATGCAGAGGCCGGCTGCACGCGCTGCAGGACACGACTCACGATGGGGTAGCCCTGCTTGGCCCCGCCCATGGCCTTCACCACGTTGCCGAAGAAGGACGGGTGCAGATCGCCGAAAAAGCTCACGAAGCGGCCGTCGACTTGCCGGCTCATCAGTACGCGCACCGCGGACGGCTTGGCGCTTGCGCGCTCGGGCGCGACCGGCTCGCCATTCTCATCGCATGCGGCGAAATACCTGCCATGCAACTGGAAGTGCTCGGCGTCTTCACGCGCCAGCACGGTGTTGGGTTGCGTTCCCGCCGCCACCAGAATGGAGCGCGCGGGCAACACGGTCTCACCGGTGGGCTCGAGGGCACCGGTGGTGCTGTTGGCTCGCTGCGTGGCCACGCGCAGGCCTTGCGCGTGGCCGAATTCGTCGACTTCCACTTGCAGCGGCGTCAAACCCTCGGCGAAGCGGATGCCTTCTTCGAGCGCCTTCTCGACTTCTTCGTGATTGAGCGTGTACGAAGGACTGTCGATTAAACGCTTGCGGTATGCAATGGTCACCCCGCCCCAGCTCTGCAGCAGCTCGATAATGTGCGGCTCGCGGCCGGCAGCGCGTGCGCTGTCGCGCTCCACGCGGATCGCGCGCGCGTGTTCGATGAACTCATCGGCGATCGCGCTTTCTTCAGCGTTCCATGCCGCGCGCACCGCGGCCTTGCCGCGCTCGGCAACGAGCGTCTCGTAGCGCGTCAAAAACTTCTCCACTTGCACCGGGTAGTACGCGAGCGCTTCGGTAGCGGTGTCGATGGCGGTGAGCCCGCCGCCAACCACGACGACGGGCATTCTGATCTGCAGATTGGCCACCGAGTCTTTCTTGGCAGCGCCAGTCAACTGCAGTGCCATCAGAAAATCCGAAGCGGTGCGCACGCCGCGCGCCAGGCCGTTGGGCAGATCCAGCACGGTGGGCTTCCCGGCTCCGGCACACAAGGCCACGTGGTCGAACCCGAGCGCGAATGCATCCTCCAGGGATAACGTGCCGCCGAAGCGCACGCCGCCGAACATCTGGAACTGCGCTCTGCGCTCGAGCAGCAGGCGCACGATCTTCAGGAAGTTTTTGTCCCAGCGCACGGTGATGCCGTACTCGGCCACGCCGCCGAAGCCGGCCATCACGCGTTCGTCGAGCGCTTCATAGAGGCTCTCCACGTCGTGGATGGGACGAAGCGCGACGCGCTGACCGTTGGCATCGACACCGGAGAGCTCGGGTGACAGCGGCTCGATCTTGAGGCCGTCGATGGCCACCACGCGATGGCCGTCGTTCATCAGATGATGTGCGAGCATGAAGCCGGCTGGGCCGGTGCCCACGACCAGCACGCGCTTGCCGCTCGCCTCACGCGGGAGCGGACGCCGCAGATCGAGCGGATTCCAGCGCGTGAGCAGCGAATAGACCTCTAAGCCCCACGGCAGCTCCAGCACATCTTTCAGCGTGCGCGTTTCGGCCTGCGGAATGTTGACCGGATCCTGCTTCTGATAGATGCACGATTTCATGCAATCGTTGCAGATGCGATGGCCCGTGGCTGCGACCATCGGGTTGTCGACGCAGATGATGGCGAGCGCACCGATCGAGCGGCCTTCGCTCTTCACCTTCTGGAACTCGGAGATCTTCTCTTCCAGCGGACAGCCGGCGAGCGTCACCGCGAACGGGCTCTTCTTGAACGAGGCGGCGCC
>JBGQKF010000490.1:0-3683 GCA_041499435.1 Gammaproteobacteria bacterium | reverse complement strand
GCCCCACGGTGCGACGGTCTGGTAGGGATTGGGCAGGTCGTTGTTCGGCGCGACGTCGCCCGCCGCGATCGCGCCTGCGTCCCACAGGGCAATCGCCAGGATCGCCGACAGGGTGAAACGATCGAAGTGCGGCATGCGCCCTCCTCCTCTGAAAGATGATGTTCTATTCTCGCGCACTATCGCGATGCAGGCGCCCGCGGTAGCTTTCGTAGTCTGGCATGCGCCGCTCGTACGCCGACGACATCAGCGGCGACGAAATCATGAAGTCGGCAGAAGCGCGGTTGCAGGCGACCGGGATATTCCACACCATCGCGATCCTCAGCAGCGCCTTGACGTCGGGATCGTGCGGCTGCGGCTCCAGCGGATCCCAGAAGAAGATGACGAAATCGACGGTCCCTTCCGCGATCTTGGCGCCGATCTGCTGATCTCCGCCCAGAGGGCCGCTCTGCAACTTGAGGACGGGCGTGCCCAGCGCGTCTTCCAGCAGCATGCCGGTGGTGCCGGTGGCGAGCAACTCATGCTGGGCGAGCAGATCGCGATTGAAGAGCGCCCATTCGAGCAGGTCCTGCTTCTTGTTGTCGTGCGCCACGAGCGCGACGCGCTTGCGGGGTGGGATGGGGACGGCGACAGACGTCATGATGGAACGCTCCTGGGAGAGGCGGTGTACCTTGCACCCGCTGCTGCCATCGTACACCGCAATCGCAAGCACACCGCGCTTCGCAAGGGTACGGGCATGGGGGAGACAGGTTACCGGCCGCTTACCGTCATGCGCTTCGGTTTGGACGAAAATCGCGAAGCGGCTCGAGAACGCGACTGAAGAGTTGCCCGGGCTGGCCGCCCGGAAGCCTCACAGGATCAGGTGAAGCGGCGCGCTTCGCGCCTCCCATCGGCGGGCTGCATGCCTTTGACGCGCATCAGCGCATGTTGCAGGAGCTGCGCATCGGTGCTGGCGCGATGCCGGGAGGAAGGCAGATCGGCTGCAACGCTGTCCTTGGCCGCATGCCACCTCCCGGCCTCAGCATCGTTCAACAGGCTGCGCAAACTCTCGACACGAAAGCGCGGAATCAGCCCGGCCTCGTCGTAGAGCTTGCTCAGCCATACGAAGTCGTTGCCCCAGCCGTCGGAGTAGACCACCTTGCCATCCAGGCGCTCGTTGAGATCGCGCGCAACGTCTTTCACTTCACGCCCGTGACGCAGCAGCAGCTCGCGCGAGATGCCGTGCATCGCCTGCGCTTTCGGGTCCCAGTGGGTCCAGCCGGGTGCGGGACGGATCAGCGTGCAATAGCTGCTGCCGTCGCCCGAGACGTAGCCGATTTCGATCGGGTAGCTGCCCGCGCCGAAGCCGGACGCCTCGATGTCGAGAATGGCGGGAACTTCGGTACCAGCGTGCGCGACGGTGGCCATAGGCTCAGCACGACGGCACCATGGTAATGACGCCGCGATGTCGCATCATCCCACATCTGCGGCACGAAGCAATGAGGGGGATCAGCCTGGCGCGCGTTGGGCTGTGTGCTGCCTGCAGCTTCAGTCCCTGCCCCTGCCTTGTACTTCAGAGCTCACGCTCGAGCTGTTTCGGGTTTCCTTGCGGCCCTTCTTCGCTGCAGCGAGCGGGTCGACGCAGGCTTAAACGCAGACCTCAATCTTCAAATGCCTCCACCAGAATCCGCGCATTCGGCTGCCCTGCAAAGCGAGCCGCGATGCGTTCGATCTCGCCGAGCGTATATGCAGCGTGCGCGCAACTGTAGCCGAACTTGCGGCGCACGCGTTCGCTCGCGATCTCTAGCGCGCGGCGGCAGCGGGCGACAAAATCATCCACTGCATAGCTTTCGCCGAGCCGCAGAAAGCTCTTGATGATGAGCGAGGGTGAGTAGCAGTTGCTCTGCGTCTGGTCGGGCCAACGCACACGAAAGTGCATTTCAGGCATCGATTTCATGGTGTGTCCAAAGTGGCTATCAGTTACCCCCGTATGCCGATGAGGTCGCAATCGCTGTGCCAAGCACTCCGCGGGGCGAGCCCGCACATGAAACCGGCGATACGGAACACCTCCGTCCCGCATTTGCTTGAAATAACGCGGTCTTGGATGGGGGGTTCCGACAGGCGACGGGTCGGCGCCGCCAACCCGTCCGCACAACAAGGGAGCGCAGGCACAACTCGATTGCGCATTACGCACCCGGACAGTGCATGTGTGCCTGAGCGGCGCCTCAGGAGCCGAGTGCCAGCTCGTTGAGCGCCTGCGTTGCCGGAAGATGTGAGGTTCGGTGGTTCGCTTCGATGCATTCGGCCAGATAGCCCGCATCGCGTGCGATGCCCGAGAAGCGGCCCGAGCCCCAGGTGTACAGCCACGGCAAGCCCAGGAAGTACAAGCCACGAACCTCAGTCACGCCGCGTTGATGGCCCGGATAACCTTTGCCGTCGAACACCGGGATAAGCGGTGCGCGATGATAGATGTTGGTGCGGAGCGTGTTGGACGCGAGCGGTCAGTCGCTAGCGAGAATCACATTGCGGATGATCGGGTAGATCTGATGCTGCCAGCGCTTGCCGCTGAACACGCCGTAGTGGCCGACGCCGGCCTGCATATGATGGCGCTTGCGGTAGGCGCGCAGACCCTTGCACAGATCCTGCGCGGCGACGGTCTGCCCGACGGCGCAGATGTCGTCCTTCTCGCCTTCTACGGTCAGCAACGCGGTGCGTCGGATGGCGCCTGGATCGATGAGTTGGCCGCGCCAGTGCAGCTTGCCAAGCGGTAACGCGTGTTGCTGAAAGATGGTACCGACCGTCTCCAGGTAAAACTCCGCCGGCAGGTCCAGCACTGCGAAGTACTCGTCGTAGAACGCCATCGCGGCCTGTGCCTTCTCCTGCTCTCCGCGCGCGAGATGCTCGAACAGCTCGATGTGCGCCTTCACGTGCCGCGCCATGTTCATGGACATGAACGCGCCGAGCTGGAGGAAGCCGGGGTAGACGCGCCGTCCGGCGCCCGCGAAGCGCTGCGGAACGATCGAGATCAGATTGCGCTCGAACCAATCCAGCGGCTGGCTGGTGGCGAGCTCGTTGACCCGCGTCGGATTGACGCGCGTGTCGATCGGCCCCGCCATCAGCGTCATGCTGCTCGGTTGTGCCGGATTTCCCGCCTGCGCCATGAGTGCTACCGCTGAAAGCACCGCGACGCACGGCTGGCAGACCGCAATCACGTGCGTGCCGGGGCCGATCGCTTCGACGAAGCGGACGATGTGCTCGACATAATCGTCGATGCCGAAGGTTCCGGCGGCCGCGCTCACGTCACGAGCGTTGTGCCAGTCGGTGAGGTATACGTCGTGCTCGGCAAGCAGTGTACGCACGGTATCGCGCAGCAGAGTAGCGAAGTGCCCGGACAGCGGCGCCACGAGCAGCACGCGCGGCTGCGCGACAGCCAGATCCTTCTCGAAATGCAACAGCATAACGAAGGGCGTCGCCTGCGCGGCCACCTCACGCACCCCAACCTCGCGTCCCTGGAGGAAGACGGCGTCGATCCCGAATGCGGGGCGGTGATGCGTCAACCGGGTGCGCGCGAGCAGCTCGCAGGCAGCGGTCAGATTGCGCAACATGGATGCCGGAACGTCCCAGTGCCGGAGAGCGGCCGCCGAGGCTTTGGCCACGGCGCGGATGGGATCCATCATGTCCGAGTGCATCTGGTACGCGGAATACAT
>JBGQKF010000489.1:0-3698 GCA_041499435.1 Gammaproteobacteria bacterium | reverse complement strand
CACGCCTGCAAACGCCTGTAGAAAACGATGATGCGCCATGAGCTGAAGCGCTGATGTCCCTGCATGCGAGACCACTACCGGCCCCGGGAGAGAGCAACCGCCACCGCCGATCGGCGAGGCCGATTCGTTGACAAGCATCGAGAACTCGCCTTACAGGACGCTTACGGGCGGCGCTGATGAGACGATGAGCTATAAAGTAAAGGCCTGACCCTGGCGATCTATGATCTCTGCAGTCGCTCTTGCAGCAGACCCATATGCGACCTCAACGCATACAGCATCGGTCTATAGGACGCTGGAATCTGGAGGGAGCTTGCCCGCTTGTCCAGAAGGTCCAGTCGTGAGAGCACGTCTTCCACCGTTTGCTTGCCGGCACTGTCGGAGGCGAGTTCGTCTTCGATCAGTTGCAGTTCGTCGTAAAGCTTGAAGACGCGGCGCTCCATGAACCAGTCGTATGCCGACGGCGAGAACCGCACCAGGGGATAGAGCACCCCTGCCACTGGAATGAGCACCACCAGCAGTTGCTGGACCAGAACCGCAAGCCAGAAAGGCAGACTGCGCTGCAGGAACGGCGGGCCCGATTTGTGGAACTGACGCGCATACTCGCTCAGCGGCACGTCGATCGCCTCGGGGGCAGGAAACTCGCCCGTTTTGCGAAACATCCCCGGTCCCGAATGGATTTTTGCTGCGGCTTCGAGCAGCAAGTACTGGATAGCCGGATGCAAATCGCTGCGGACCACCAAGCTGGCTTTTGGCGCAAGCAGCACCACATCATTCGGCGGACGATTGTTCACGATGTCACCCACGCCGGCCGGGACCACCACCTTGCTGAGAAACGGGTACAGGACCACCCAGGCGTCGGCCTTAGCTACGGTGGCCAGATTGACGTCATTGGCGGCGAGCAACTGACGCACCAGAGGGGATTCCCAGGCGCTCAGCATGACCATGCCGTCAATTTCTCCGTGCAACATCTTCTCGGCCGCCACCTGCGGCGTCAGATCAAGGAAGGTCGCGTTGCGCTGCTGGACGATGCCGGCCCGCGCGAGAAATTTGATGGATAGCGCGCGCGTGCCGCTGCCCTCCGGGCCGACCGATATGCGCTTGCCCTGCACGGCCTCGTGTTTTTCTTCGATGCGCGGACCGTGATAGAAGAACCATAGCGGTTCGTAGAACAGCGTGCCCAGCGAAACGAGACCGTGCGATTCGTGCTGGTCGATGATGCCGCTTGGGACAATGGCGATAGCGACGCCCGACTTGGGGTCGCGCAGCCGCGCGACGTTCTCAACGGCGCCTGCCGATGGCACCAGTCGAAGGTCGATCCCGTCGGCCGCGAGAAAGTCGCGGTAACGCTTGGCCAGTTCGGCGGAGATACTGCCCTCCGGGTCCGTAGCCATAGCCACCGTGCGCGGGGGCGTCGGACGCAGGAGCGAGAAAGCGAGCCACATCGCAGCGACGGTGAGAGCCACCGCCGCAATTGAAGCGATCACAAGGTATCGCCGACGTATCGACGCGGAGTCTGGAGCGGCCATCGCTGCATTCTAACGGCAAAGGGCAGCGGGCGAGTTAAACACATTCTTCCTCGCTGCCGATGCGGCAAAGCACCTGTCATTTCCGATGCGGCTCCCCGTCCATTCCCACGCGGGGTGAGCGCGACATGCTGAAGTGCGTCGCGGCATTGGACCAAAGTCCAACTGGACAGGCCACTCCCTTTCAGCAATATCTGCATCGCGCCGAAGTAAGGAAGGGCCGCGCTCGCTACAATGCCATGGCGCGCGCAGCGCTGTCATTGAGGAGCGAGACGCGTTATACAAACTGAAATGCCGTCCGGGCACAAGGGTGCGGGATCGAGAACGGGCCGAGGCTCTTTGCTCCCTCCGCGGCAGCGTGAGTACGTCATGTTCGGGCAGTGCGCCTTACCGCAAACGGGTTCCCATTACACCGCAGGCATACATAAGGTGACCGCAAATGAAACCTCGACCGAAATCGATCTTTAGTATGCACCGGGTGACGGTCGTGGCGACGCTCGCCTTGAGTGCCCTTGCTTCCGATCCAGCCGCCGCCGGCGGCGCGTTCGTGTACGAGGTCGGCACGGAGGACGTGGGTCTCGCCGCCGCGGGCTACGCCGCGCGTGCGCAGGACGCAACGACGGTATTCACCAACCCTGCGGGCATGACACGGCTCGAGGGGAACCAATTGGAGCTCGGCACGCAAGTGCTCTACAGTGACCTGAACTTTTCCATCGGCCCCGGCACCTCGCCTGCGCTCGGTACAAACAATGGCGGCACTGCAGCAGGCTCGGGGGGATGGTTTCCGGGAGGCGGCTTCTTCTTCAGCCACAGCGTGTCGCCCGACCTCAAGATCGGGTTCGCTGCCGCGAGCAACTTCGGCGCGTCCCTCAAGTATGACGATAACTGGGTCGGGCGCTACTACGGCCAGCAGATAACGCTGGCCGGCGCTTCCCTGCTGCCTTCCATCGCCTACCGTGCAACCGACAAGTTCTCCGTTGGCGCGAGCGTGAACGCGATGTACGGCTACCTGAAGAGCGTCACAGCGGTAAACAATCTCCAACCCGGCCTTGCTGACGGTAAAGTCCATCTCAGCGACACCGAGTGGGGCTGGGGCGGGAATGTCGGCCTGCTCTACGAGTTCACGCCAGACACCCGGGTCGGGCTTACCTACAGCTCGCAGGTCAATCTCAATTTCAGCACGCCTGCGCAATTCACGAACCTTGGCCCGGTGATGAGTGCGCTGCTTGGAGCGCGGGGTTTGCTCAATGCCAATGTCAATGTCGGCATCAAGGTAACAACTGCCCCCTCCCCAACCCTCCCCCGCTTCGCAAGGGAGGGAGAGCCGGCAACTGTTGGATGTCAACGTGAGAGCTTATGAGTGGCCTGTAACGGCGGAATTGCCGGCGCTTCCACCACACCACGAATGTCCCCTCCCCTGCGATGCGGGGGAGGGTTAGGGAGGGGGCGCATCGCTGTGTCGCGTCGGGGTCAGGCCTATACTTTCTAGTCTAGCAAGCGTTTGCTATGAGCGCGCTCAGCTCCCCCATCCCGCCACGACGAGTTTCCCGATCATCGTCCCGGATTCGAGCTTCGCGTGCGCAGCGCGCAGATTCGCCGCGTTGATCGGGCGGAGGCACTCGCGCATCGTGCCGCGGATCTTCCCGGCATCGATCAGCTCGGCCACGCGCGTGAGGAGGCGATGCTGCTCGATCATATCGGGCGTCTTGAAGCGCGGACGAGTGAACATCAGCTCCCAGCAGACGCTCGCACTTTTGCCGCGCACGCCGTCCTGCGCGAGCGGCCCGCGGTTGCCGACGATCAACGCAATCGCACCCTGCGGTCGGATCAGATCGCCCATCGTGTCCCAATATCGATCGGTGTCGTTGAAGTTCGCGATGTAGTCGACAAACTCGAGCCCGAGCGCCTCGATCTGCGGGCGCAGCGGCTGCGAGTGATCGACGACGTGGTCGGCGCCAAGCTCTTTCGTCCATGCAACGCTCTGCGGACGTGACGCGGTCGCAATCACCCTCAGGCCCGCGATCTTGGCGATCTGGATGCCGATCGAGCCCACGCCACCCGCGCCACTGATAATCAATAGCGTAGCCCCGCTGTGCCCGCCCGCCGGATCGATCTTCATGCGGTCGAAATACGCTTCCCACGCCGTAATTGCGGTGAGCGGGATGGCGGCTGCCT
>JBGQKF010000488.1:0-3700 GCA_041499435.1 Gammaproteobacteria bacterium | reverse complement strand
TCGAGCGACGCCTCGATCTGTTTGATGTTTTCGTCCAGTACGCCGCACAGATTGGACAATCGCTCGTTGTCCACCGGTGCAAAGGAAGTGTCAGTGGTGCTCAAGATGCGCTGATGCTCGCTTGGCCGCGCAGGGAATGAGGCAAGGCTGCGGTGATGTCGACGTCGACGAACTGACCGATCAGGCGTCGAGCGCCAGGAAAGTTGACGACGCGGTTGTTGGATGTACGCCCGGAAAGCTCGGTGGCATCCTTCTTCGAGACGCCCTCCACCAGGACGCACTGAGGCGTACCCACCATCTGCTCACTGATCGCCTGTGCCTGTTCGTTCAGGCGCGCCTGCAGCCGCTGCAGACGCGCGAGCTTTTCCGCCTGCGGGGTGGCGTCAGGCAGCGCAGCCGCCGGTGTCCCCGGGCGCGGACTGTAGACGAAGCTGAAGCTGTGATCGAAGCCGACCTCGTCCACCAGGCGCATCGTCGCTGCGAAATCCTGCTCGGTCTCGCCCGGGAAGCCGACGATGAAATCGCTCGAGATGCTGATGTCGGGACGCACCTCACGCAGCCGTCGGACAATCGACTTGTACTCGAGCCGCGTGTATCCGCGCTTCATCGCGGCGAGCACGCGATCGGAGCCCGACTGCACCGGCAGATGCACATGGCTCGCGAGCTGCGGCACGCGCGTGTACACATCGATCAGGCGCTGCGCGAACTCCTTGGGGTGCGAGGTGGTATAGCGGATGCGCTCCAGGCCCGGCATCTCGGCGAGATATTCGAGCAGCATTGCGAAGTCCGCGACCGCGCCGTCGCTCATGCTGCCGCGGTAGGCATTCACGTTCTGGCCGAGCAGCGTGATTTCCTTCACCCCTTCGTCGGTCAGCCCGGCGATTTCGGTGAGCACATCGTCGAAGCGCCGCGACACCTCTTCGCCGCGCGTGTACGGTACCACGCAGAAGCTGCAGTATTTGCTGCAGCCTTCCATAATCGAGACGAATGCGCTGACGCCTTCCACGCGCGGGGGCGGCAGATGATCGAACTTCTCGATCTCGGGAAAGCTGATGTCCACCTGGGGGCGCCCGCTGGCGCGGCGCTGCGCGATCAGGCTCGGCAAGCGATGCAACGTCTGCGGGCCAAAGACTAAATCCACGAACGGCGCCCGGGCGACGATGGCATTGCCCTCCTGGCTCGCCACGCAGCCGCCTACGCCGATCAGCAGATCGGGGTTGCGCTGCTTGAGATGGCGGATGCGGCCCAGATCGGAGAACACTTTCTCCTGCGCCTTCTCGCGCACCGAACAGGTGTTGAACAGGATCACATCGGCCTGCTCGGGATCTGCGGTCTGCTCCAGGCCTTCGGATTGCGCGAGCACGTCGGCCATCTTCGCCGAGTCATACTCGTTCATCTGGCAACCGAACGTCTTGATGTAAACCTTTCCGGTCATGTGGTGCGCGATCTCACTTCTTCTTGGCCGCGGCGGCCTTGGCCACCTTGGATTCCTCTGGCGTGAGAATCCAGATCTGCGAGATCTCGCCGTTGAGATCGACGCGATACAGTACATCGGCCTTGCCCGGTGCCGAGACCGGCATGATGATCAGGTTTTGCTCGTTGTAGATCTTGCCGCCGACCGCCAGTCGCAAGATCTGCTTCCCCATTTTCACGAACGGATAGTTGAACTGCGCATCCTTGACGTACTTGCCGTCATGCGGCAACTGCCGCTCGGCCTCGACCATTGGCGCAGCAAGCAGGGTTATACACACCGCAGTCAGCGCGCTGAGGCGGCGCAGCCTGGTGAGGCCGCAGATCCGGGAGGAGATGGTCACGGGCGGTGGGATGTCAGAGGAATTGGTGGCGAATCAGGGTTTCGTGTCAGATCCCCTGAAGCCCGCGCCAGTCGTGGCTTTCCGGGCAGTGTCCTGATCCAATGTGGTACAGTTTAGCGGTTCAGTCCGTCGCAGGGCAAGGGGCGTATGTTAACAAAAAGCCCCATACCCGGTCAGAGCATGAGGCTGGGTGGGTGAAGCTTCGGGGTTGATCAGCTGCGCGCGTCGGCAGCAGTCCTTCACACTGCCTTCGCCAGCTCGTCCGGCAACAGGTTGTCACCTCCGACCTTCCAGTCGTATTTGTAGACCTCCCCGCCCAACCAGCCCGCTACACACCTACTGTCACATCCTTTTGAAGTTTCCAGGCTCCCTGTGCATCGGAAATTACGGCGCGTTTATCGGATATCTGGAGCGCCGTGATGCCCTGTTTACGGTTCATCATCGGGGCCTGGATTTGCCAAAACACGTAGCACTGGTGGCCGTTCGCTGGTAACGAAACGGAGGTGGCCGTCAGCCGAAACCGAGAACCCTTCCAAATGGGCAAGCGCAGGCTACCTCTCCACTCGATTACATGGCTACAGACCGGTATGCTTTTTCCCATGTAATCGACAGCATTGTCCGGATTAGAGCCTCGGTGGCAACTGGCGTTCATCCCAGCGTCTATGTAGAAGCTAATAAGAGCGAAGTCTGCAGGAGCGGGGCTGCTATTGTCGACGAGGATCTCAATAGCAAAGGACTGTGAGAGTCCCGAGGTAACCTGTAACGGTGCGCCAAGCTCAGGGAGGCGCACTGCAAGATGAAGGTCCGGCGCAACAAGGCGTCGCGAGACATCTCGTACTTCATACTCCTCCATGGGTACTGATTCGAAATTGAAGCGCTTGTAAAAACGCTTGTCTGAGGCCATGTGGGGAGCGCGAACGCTCTGAGGAACGCTCACTGCGTAGACTACCTTGCCCGCCTTCGGGCCGGATAGCTGAACCTGATTTATGCGCACTCCATCGATTCGACGGTGGATACGGGAGTTGATTACCTGCTCCAGCCACTCTTTGCTAATGTCATTCGGGTCGAAACCCACGTCGATTTCGGTGGGGACGTGTCTGTTCTCCTTCATGCCATAGACGATAGCGCCGCCCGCAGAGTTAGCGAACGCCGAAACGTCTTTACTGATCTCCGTCTTCTTGCCCTCACTCTTCTGTAGAGCATCACATTCCTTGTACTCGATGGTAAGGCCTTCTTGCACTTGGTCAGCAATCAGCCTTAGAACATCCGCCTCATCCCAGTCCCAGGGTTCTTTCATGCGGGTCCTTTGATGGTCCTTGCGGTACTCGGTAGTGTACTCAGCTTCTGGCTGCTGTGACCCGCACACTCGACGACGCTGAGCGGAAGAACTGCCGTGGCGGCGTAGTTCCCAATGCACCCCTCCCGCGTGAAGTGGTCAGTCTACCCACCGGCCTTTCGTCAGACAATATGCGCTGCATACCGTCCGCCTACTCAAACGGCCTCCCAAAGTACGTCAGCACAGCGAGCGCCAGCAGATACACACTCAGCAGTGATTGAAACCCCGACACGAAGCGAACCCATCCGCTGGGACGCACGGGGTTGCATTCGCGCAATTCAGTTGCCGACGTTCAGATCACGCCAGCCGATGTGTAAGGCGGAGAGAAGGTTGTAGGCGCGGTAGGTTCGTGAATAGCTCGGGAAATGACATACCAGGGGACGCCTTCATTGGAGTGAAGCGTTGAAACAATTTGAATGAACCGTCGAAACGAGCGCCACGGTACAGCCTTGAAGTTGTATCCATCGCCCGACGCAAGCCAGCGTCGTCAACCGCTCACACTTGTGGAATGTTGTGTTTCGGCGTAGAAGCATACATCGGGGGAAAGTCT
>JBGQKF010000487.1:0-3720 GCA_041499435.1 Gammaproteobacteria bacterium | reverse complement strand
TCCTCGCGCTGCTCCACGCCGCGCAGCCCCGGCAGCGCAGTGATATCGAGCACGTCTTCGTGCAACGGCCTGCCGACCCGTTGCGGGTAGAAATCGGTGCCCCCGGCCAGCACGCTGAGGGAGCGCGCCTTGAGCGCCCCCAGGGCTTCCTTCAGATGGGTCGGCCGCAGGTACATTTGGGTTTGCAGTTGGGGCATCGCACCGGGAGCCTATGCCCACCGGTCCCGGTCGCCGCGCATTGCCAGCCGGGGATCGAGGGCTGCCCAGCTCGTATGACCGTTTTTCGCTCGCAAAAGCAATGCCAATTCGGTTGCAATATTGCGCCACAGGCGCCGGTGCGCGCCTATCCTACCCGCTTTATTAAGTGGTTGCTTCACAATTACCCGGCCAAGTATGATGGTTGGCGAAGCCCGCCAGGGGGCTGCGGTCGGGCCAATCGGCACCGCCGCTGCGCCTGCCGGTGCGGCTCGAGCTGGAGAAGGCTGCATATGACGCACGTCGTGACCGAATCCTGCATCAAGTGCAAGTACACCGATTGCGTGGACGTCTGTCCCGTGGACTGTTTCCGCGAGGGGCCGAACATGCTGGTGATCGAGCCCGACGAGTGCATCGACTGCGCGGTGTGCATCCCGGAGTGCCCGGTAAACGCAATCCTCGCCGATGTCGACGTGCCGTCGGACCAGGAGAAATTCGTGGCGATCAACGCGGAGCTGTCCCGTACGATGCCCTCGATCACCACCAGGAAAGACCCACCGCCGGACGCCGATCAGTGGAAGGACGTATCTGACAAGCTGCATCTGCTCGAGCGTTGAGCGTCGCGATGGCCGCTCTCAAAGCCACCGCAGTCGCGCGCAAAGCCCGGGTGGCGGCACCGCAGCGCGCCAGTCGCCGCAAACGCGACCCCGAAGGCATGCAACGCAAGATTCTGGAGGCGGCCACTGAGGAGTTCGCGAGCCATGGCTTCGGCGGTGCGCGTATCGAGCGCATCAGCCGCCGCGCGCACACCGTGGATCGGATGCTCTATTACTACTTCGGCAGCAAGGAAAAGCTGTTTCGCACCGTGCTGGAGGAAGCCTACGAGAAGCTCGGCCGCGCGGAGCAGCAGCTCGCGCTCACCGCAACGCCTCCGCAGCAGGCGATGCAGGAGCTGATCCGCTTCACCTGGGAATATTACTGCGCGCATCCCGAGTTCATCCGGCTGCTCAACAGCGAGAACCAGCATCGCGGCCAGCATCTGAAAAAATCTACGCGGGTGAGCCAGCTTTCGTTTCCTTTGCTGGCCATCTTGTCAGAGCTGCTGGAGCGCGGTGCGCAGACCGGCGTATTCCGCAAACAGATCGACCCGGTCCAGATCTACGTCACCATCGCCGCGCTCGGTTATTTCTATCTATCGAACCGCTACACATTGTCGCGGTTTCTGTCACGTGACCTCATGGATGGGCAGGAGCGCGCAGCGTGGCTCGCGCATATGACAGAGGTGGTGATGGATCATGTGTGTGTGAAGGGTGAAGAGGTGAAGAGGTGAAGAGGTGAAAAGGTGAAGAGGTGAAGAGGGAACGACATCCGTTCATCCCACCGCTCTCACCGGTTCACCTTTTCACTTCTTCACCTCTTCACCTTCCCTGCGTAACATGCACCCCACCGCCAACATCGCCGATCTGCGCCTGCGCGCGCAGCGCCGGCTGCCGCGCGCGATCTTCGACTTCGTCGATGGCGGCGCGCAGGACGAAGCCACGCTGCGTGCCAATCGCGATGAATTCCATCGCATTGCACTCGCTCCGCGCGTCCTGCGCGATGTGTCGCAACGCGATCAAAGTACCACCCTGCTCGGCGAAACGCTCGCTTCACCGCTCATCATCGCGCCCACCGGCATGGCGGGGCTGGTCCGCCGCAACGGCGAGACGATGCTCGCACGCGCCGCGGCCGAGGCCGACATCGGTTACTGCCTCAGCATGATGTCGGCATGCACCATCGAGGATGTCAAGCACGCGAGCCATCGCCCGTTCTGGTTTCAGGTCTATCTGCTGCGCAACCGCGCCATCAATCTGGCGTTGATGGAACGCGCCTGGGCGGTCGGCTGCCGCGCGCTGGTGCTGACCGTCGATACCAAGCAGCAGGGCTTGCGCGAACGGGATCTGCGCAACGGCTTCACCGTCCCCCCGCGCATCACGCTGCGCAATGCCCTCGATGTGGCGCGCCGGCCGCGCTGGCTCGCCGATGTCGCGTTCGGCCCGCGCATCACATTCGGCAATCTCGCCGGCCAGATGATTGGCGCCGACGACATCGTGAGCGTCGCAAGGCTGGCTGCCGAGCAATACGATGCAACGTTGAGCTGGGATGCGATCGACTGGTGCAAGCAGCATTGGGCGGGGCCGGTCGCCGTCAAGGGCATTCTCACAGCCAGTGATGCACGTCTCGCCGTGGCGCGAGGGGCGGATGCTTTGATTGTGTCCAACCACGGCGGGCGCCAGCTCGACGGTACCCCGGCCTCGGTCGCGGCCCTGCCCGCGGTGGTCGATGCGGTCGAAGGCAGGGCGCAGATCGTTCTCGACAGCGGCATCCGGCGCGGCGGCGACGTGCTGAAGGCCCTCGCGCTGGGGGCGCGCGCGTGCATGACCGGCCGGCCCTTCCTCTATGGTCTTGCCGCCAATGGCGAGGCCGGCGTGCGCGAGGCGATTGCTATCCTGCGCAGCGAGATCGACCTCGGGCTCGTCTTGATGGGCGTCGACCGGGTGCAGGCGCTCGATCGGTCGGCGCTGGCCTGGGCATGAATTCAGGTGAAGAGGTGAAAAGGTGAAAAGGTGAACGGTTGACGCAAGTAGCTCGCCGGTGCTTCAGCCGGTCGACCTTTACCCGACTCACTCGAGAGTCTTTGCTTCTCCCCAGGCGCTCACCGCTGTAAGCCGCCCGCCCCGTGGCGCAACGGTTTGCACGGCGTGCGACTGATACTCGACCAGCTGGTCCACCGCCTCACGCCAGCGATCGAATTTGGCCACCCGCTCGGCGCGCTTGTCGACTTCGGCCCCGGCCGCCCGCCCATGCATTCTCAACGCCGCAACCACCTGCTGACGTGCCGCGATCATGTTCAGCTGAGCCTGCGCCACGGCGTCGGCGAGCTGCCGCTCGGCCGGGCTCATCGGCGTCGCGGAATAGTCCTTCCAGGTTTTTTCCGCCTCCGCCTCAAAGCCCTTGATGCGATCCAGGCGCTTCTCAGCCTCGGTCGCGGCATCGGTAGCCAAGGCCTCCTCGAGCTGGGCGCGTATCTGGAAGTTCTGGTTGAGGATGCTGTCCAGATGCAGCAGCGGCACAATGGACTCTTCGTAGACGCCATGCAGGCGGCCATTGCTCTGCGCCACACCCGACAGGCCGGTCAGGCCGACGGCAACCATGAGAAAACACTGGATGGCTACCAGAATAAGAAGGCGCGTACCAATACGAAGCTTGGAAAACATGGCTCAGCTCGCTGCCCAACGAAGTCTCACGCGTTTACGGCAAACGGTGCGGCGACTTGAGCACGACCGGTGGATGACGCCGGCGCCAGGTCAAACCGCCTCCAACCCTCCGCTCTTCTCCGACCGCAACAGCGCATCGATGACGCGCATGTTGAGTACCGCGTCTTCGACCCCGTAAGGGAGTTCGATCTCTCCGCGCACGGCACGTGAAAAGGCCTCGCCCTGAAGCAGGTATTGGTCGGACTCGGGCAGCGTCTGCGTCACCGCT
>JBGQKF010000486.1:0-3722 GCA_041499435.1 Gammaproteobacteria bacterium | reverse complement strand
ATCGCGCATGTTGATCTGGCCCTGGATCAGATTGTCCCAGGTGGGCGTGCTCGAATCCTCGAAGTCCGCCATGAACATGTTGGCGCCCGAGTTGAGCGCATTGATCACCATCTTGCGGTCGGTGGGTCCGGTGATCTCCACACGCCGGTCCTGCAGGTCGGCCGGCACGGGTGCGACCTTCCAGTCTGCTTCACGGATGGCCCGGGTCTCAGACAGAAAATCGAGGGGTGCACCGCTGTCGATCTGCTTCTGCCGGATCGCGCGCGCTTCTAGCAGATCGCGCCGGCGGACTTCGAAGTTGCGATGTAACTTGGCAAGGAGACTCAAGGCCTCGAACGTGAGGATGTCGGCGTATTCAGGCGTCATGGGGCCGCGGATTGCGACGCCTTCGGGCAGGTGCTGTTCGCGCTTCATGTCGTCTCCTTCGACTGCGGCGGTTCTTTTGAGGATGCGAATTGTCGCACAAAAGCGGTGCGGCTCAGGTTTGCGAACCCACGGCCGTAATCAGGTTGCAGCGCCGCGCTTCTGGCATCGCACAAGACGCGTGTGTTGATGTAAGATTTCGCCTTCTTTCAATGCGATAAGGTCGAGGGCGGTACGCCTGTGTCGCATCCGTCACGAGAGGAACCATGTACAAGCACATTCGCGTGCCCGGCCAAGGCGAGAAGATCGCCGTCAATGCCGATTTTTCACTGAAGGTACCCGATCAACCGATCCTTCCTTACATCGAAGGCGATGGCACCGGGGTGGACATTACGCCGGTGATGAAGAAGGTGGTGGACGCAGCGGTCAAGACGGCGTATGGCGGCAAGCGCCGTATCGAGTGGATGGAGATGTACGCGGGCGAGAAATCCTGCAAAGTCTACGGCGAGAACGTGTGGCTGCCCGAAGAAACGCTGCAGGCGGCCCGCGAGTACGTGGTGTCGATCAAAGGCCCGCTCACCACACCGGTCGGGGGCGGCATCCGCTCCATCAACGTCGCGTTGCGCCAGGAGCTGGATCTGTACGTCTGCCTGCGTCCGGTGCGTTACTTCAAGGGGGTGCCGAGCCCGCTCAAGCAGCCCGAGAAGACCGACATGGTGATCTTCCGCGAGAACTCGGAGGACATCTATGCGGGTATCGAATGGCAGGCCGAGAGCGATCAGGCGCGCAAGGTCATCAAGTTCCTGATCGAGGACATGGGCGTCAAGAAGATCCGCTTTCCTCAGAGCTCCGGGATCGGTATCAAGCCGGTGTCACGCGAAGGCACCGAGCGGCTGGTGCGCAAAGCGATTCAGTACGCGATTGCCAACCAACGCCGCTCTGTGACGCTGGTCCACAAGGGCAACATCATGAAGTTCACGGAGGGCGCCTTCCGCGACTGGGGCTATGCGCTGGCGCAGCGTGAGTTCGGCGGCCAGCTGCTGGACGGGGGACCGTGGATGAAGCTGCCCGGCGGCATCATCATCAAGGATGTGATCGCCGACGCGTTCCTGCAGCAGATTCTGCTGCGTCCCGATGAGTACGACGTCATAGCGACGCTGAATTTGAATGGTGATTACATCTCCGACGCGCTGGCTGCGCAGGTGGGCGGCATCGGGATTGCGCCGGGGGCGAACATGAGCGATTCGGTGGCGATGTTCGAGGCGACACACGGCACCGCACCGAAGTATGCAGGCAAGGATTACGTGAATCCCGGCTCGCTTATCTTGTCCGCGGAGATGATGCTGCGGCACATGGCCTGGTTAGAGGCGGCTGACCTGATCATCACCTCCATGGAGAAGGCCATACTGGACAAAGTGGTGACCTACGACTTCGCCCGGCTGATGGAGGGCGCCAAGCAGGTGTCATGCTCGGGGTTCGGCGACGCGATAATCGAGCGGATGCGCGCGTAGCGCGAGCCCAAAACAAAAAACCCGCCTTTTGGGCGGGTTTGGATTATTCTTGTCGGGCGAACAGGCTCACCTGCTTGCACCCTCGAATCCTAACTGGTGCTTTCCCCGGTATCCTCCCTGACTTCAGAGCTCCTGGTGGAACATCGATCTGTCGGGATCGTCCGGCTCTTAGGCGGCCTGGATGTTCGAAGCCTGCTTCCCCTTCGGGCCCTGCGTCACCTCGAACGAAACCTTCTGGCCTTCTTTGAGCGTCTTGAACCCGCTCATGTTGATTGCCGAGAAATGGGCGAACAGGTCTTCACCGCCGTCATCGGGCGTGATGAACCCATAGCCTTTGGAGTCGTTGAACCACTTTACCGTACCAGTTGCCATACTTCCTTTCCTTGTAAAAGACACGGGCTCACTCGCCCCGCCGACTGTCTGCTCCTCAAGCCTGCTCGAGAACGAGTGGATCGCGGCCACTGGCATACCTCGAAGCCGGCTTGAAAACAAACGCCGATCCTCTTTTTAGGCTATCGTGGGCGAGAAGTCAAGGAATTGCCGTCGCCTCCGCCACACCGGTACGCAAAATGCTTCTCCGCACACTTGTAAATTTCCCCGTTATGCGCAAAATTACAGCTACAGCAACCCTCGGTCCGGCGTGGCGTTTGCGAAGTGCCAATGGCTAGTGGAAATCGCGACGGTGTTCTGCTCGAGACTCAGAAGAGCAAGGTTAAGCCGCCGCCCATGTACAAAGTGGTACTCTTGAACGACGATTACACTCCCATGGACTTCGTCGTGGCAGTGCTGCAGACGTTCTTCACTATGAGCCGTGAACAAGCTACTCAGGTCATGCTCAAAGTGCACAGGGAGGGCATGGGCGTGTGCGGCGTGTATCCTAAGGACATTGCGGCCACGAAAGTGGAACAGGTGATCGCTTTCTCCCGCAAACACGAACATCCTCTACAATGCTTGATGGAAGAGACTTGAAGTTGCAGCTAGCCGCACAATCGTCAGGACTCGAAGCAAAGGAATTGTAATGATCGCGCAGGAGCTTGAAGTCAGCCTGCACATGGCATTCATGGACGCCCGGCAGAAGCGCCACGAGTTCATCACCGTGGAGCATCTCCTGCTCGCGCTGCTCGACAACCCGTCGGCCTCCGAGGTCCTGCGTGCCTGTGCGGCGAACATCGAGGAGCTGCGCAAGCTGCTCACCGACTTCATCAACGAGCATACCCCGATCGTCACCGGCGACGAGGTCGATACACAGCCGACGCTGGGCTTCCAGCGCGTGATTCAGCGTGCCATTCTGCACGTGCAATCCTCGGGCAAGAAGGAAGTCACCGGCGCCAACGTGCTGGTGGCGATCTTCGGCGAAAAGGATTCACATGCCGTGTATTTCCTGCACCAGAAGGGCGTGACCCGCCTGGATGTGGTGAACTACATCTCGCACGGTATCAGCAAGGTTCCGCAGGCCGGGCCGGGCAAGCAGCAGGAGGGCGAGGCGGAGAGCGAGCAGGAGCAGAATCAGGGCGGTGCGCTCGAGACCTACACCATGAACCTCAATGCGCTGGCGCTCTCGGGCAAGATCGACCCGCTGATCGGGCGCGAGCGCGAGCTCGAGCGGGTGGTGCAGACGCTGTGCCGCCGCCGCAAGAACAATCCGTTACTGGTTGGCGAGGCCGGCGTAGGCAAGACCGCAATCGCCGAGGGGCTGGCGCGCAGAATCATCGAGGGCAGCGTGCCCGACATCCTGGCCCGCTGTCAGGTCTACGCATTGGACATGGGCGCGCTGCTGGCCGGGACTAAGTACCGCGGCGATTTCGAGCAACGCCTGAAGGCGGTGTTGAAGCAGCTCTTCGACAACGT
>JBGQKF010000485.1:0-3732 GCA_041499435.1 Gammaproteobacteria bacterium | reverse complement strand
CATTCCCGGTGAGCTCTCAGCGGTGCCGGACGCGCTCATCCACGGTGTCATCTCCGCCATCGATCCGGAATCGAACACCTGCGCGCCGTAGGCTTCGATCAATTTGGCGCACACCGATGGGATGGACGCGCCCGGCTCGCCAGAGAACAACAATCGCTGCAATCCGAACGCGCGCGGATTCAGTCCCTCTTTGAGCGCCGTATCGGCGAGATGCAGCGCGTAGGTGGGCGTCCCGTAGAACACCGTGGGCTTCACATCGTTGAGCCAGCTTGCAGCACGCAACGTCATCCCCGGCGCACCGGCGCCGAACGGAAACGCGCGCGCGCCGAGCCGCTCGGTACCTGCGAGCGCGCCCCAGCTTCCCAGGTACAGACTGAGGATCGCGGCGATGAACACGGTGTCACTCGGCCGAATGCCCATACCCCACATTACCCGTGCATGCGCGTTGGCGATCGCTTCCCAGTCCACACGGCTGATGGCGAACGCAGTCGGCCTTCCGGTGGTACCCGAGGTCCCGTGGATGTGAAAAATTTCGGATTCCGGCACGCACAGGTAATCCCCGAACGCCGGTGCCCGCGCCTGTGCTTCGCGCAGATCGCGCTTGGTGATGACCGGTACCTTGTCTTCGAAATCCTCGAGCGTGCGCAAGTGCTCGGGATGGAATCCGGCCTCATCCCATTTGCGGCGATAGAAATTGGAGTTGGCATAGGCGTAACGGCACACGTCCTGCAGCCGCTGCAAGATCACGCGCTCCCGGTCAGCAGGCGGCATGGTCTCGCGGACTGGAAACCAGTATCGACTTGCGGGATCGGGGCGATACGCTGCATCGTAGCGCGGCGGAAACTGCCAGGACTCCATCTCCATAGGTTTCTCCTAGCGCGGCCCGCGCTGGGCGACGAGCTGGGTCAGGGTGTCGACGATCTCCCTGGGAGGCGTGTCCTGCAGCAAGACCTCGCGCACGCCGAGCTTCTTGAGCGCGATCACATCCTCATCCGGCATGACACCGCCAACCACGGTGATGATGTCGTCAGCGCCCTTTTCCTCGAGCAGCTTGAGAATGCGCGGGCAGATCGTCATGTGCGCGCCCGACAGCAGGCTGATGCCGAGAATGTCGACGTCTTCCTGGATGGCGGCGTGCACGACTTCTTCGGGCGTGCGGTGCAGGCCAGTGTAGATCACGTCCATGCCGGCGTCACGCAAAGTCCGCGCGACGACTTTCACGCCGCGGTCGTGTCCATCGAGCCCCACCTTGGCGAGCAGGACGCGGATCGGTAGCGTCACTTGATGTCCCTCAAGTCGATCGTTCGAGAGCGCTATTTTCGCATGCGCGGCCGCACCTCGGGGACGACCGGTGCGCGCAGCTCGGGTGCCTGCTATTGTATGGCTGCGGCTGCAAGAGCCGCGCCGCAACGAGTCGGCGTTAGTCGACCGGCGGCACACAGGGAGGAGCCCGCAGATGCAAACGAAGGAACTGGAAGCCTTGTACCGGACCATGCTGCGCATCCGCCGCTTCGACGAAGGCGTGATCGAGCTGTTCAAGGAAGGTCTGGTGAAGGGCACGGCCCACAGCTACGTCGGCCAGGAAGCGGTGGCGGCCGGGGCCTGCGCCACACTGACCAAGGACGATTTCGTCGTCAGCCATCACCGCGGCCATGGCCACTGCATCGCCAAAGGAGCGTCGCTCGCCAAGATGATGGCCGAGCTGATGGGGCGCGTCACCGGCTATTGCAAGGGGCTCGGCGGCTCCATGCACATCGCCGATCTGGATCTCAACATCCTCGGCGCCAATGGCATCGTCGGTGCGGGCATCGGCATCGGGACCGGCGCGGCGCTCTCCAACAAGATGCGCGGCAACGGCGCGGTGGGCGTGGCGTTCTTCGGCGATGGCGCGACCAACGAAGGCATCTTTCACGAATGCCTCAATATCGGCTCGTTGTGGAAGCTGCCGGTGGTTTACCTGTGCGAGAACAATCAGTACGGCCTGTCGACCTCGATCAAGGATTCGACCGCCATCGATCGCGTGTCCAAGCGCTCGGAGTCTTACTCGATGCCGGGCGTGACCGTGGACGGCAACGACGTGCTCGCGGTCCACGCAGCGGTGCAGGTCGCCGTCGCGCGGGCGCGCAAGGGTGAAGGCCCGACGCTGATCGAAGCCATCACCTACCGCTACGGCGATCATTCGATGCGCGCCAACCTGCCGAGCTATCGCACCGACGCCGAACTCGCCGAATGGCGCAAACGCGATTCCATCGCGCGCTTCGAAGATCTGCTGCAAAGCGAGCACGGCTTCAAGCCGGAGACCTTCGAGCGCATTCGCGCCGACGTCGAAGCCGAGCTGGCCGCGGCCCGTGAGTTCGCGATCGCGAGCCCCGAGCCGACTCTGCAGGATCTGGAGAACGCGGTGTACGCGCCGCACTACACGCCGAGCGAGCCCAAGCCGACGGCCGCGCGCGAACTGAGCTTCGCCGAGGCGATCAGGGAAGCGATCGGACAGGAGATGGAGCGCGACTCGCGCGTGTTCGTGCTCGGTGAAGACGTCGGCAAGATCGGCGGCATCTTCGCCGCCACACGCGGGCTGATCGAGAAGTTCGGACCGGAACGGCTGCGCGACACGCCGATCTCGGAGGCCGCGATCGCGGCGTGCGCGGTTGGCTCAGCGATCACGGGAATGCGGCCCATTGCGGAAGTGCAGATCTTCGACTTCATCACGCACATGATGGACATGATCGTGAACCAGTCGGCCAAGTTCCGCTTCATGCTCGGTGGCAAGCCCACGGTACCGCTCGTGATTCGCGGGCCGCAGGGCGGCGGCATCCGGCTCGCGGCACAGCACTCGCAAAGCCTGGAAGCGTGGTTCACGCACGTGCCAGGGCTGGTGGTGCTCGCGCCTTCGTCACCGTACGAGGCAAAGGGCCTGCTGACCAGCGCCATCCGCGAAGACAACCCGGTGATCTTCCTCGAGCACAAGATGCTGTACGTCGGCAAGAAAGCGCTGGTGCCGCAGGAGCCGTATGCGATTCCGATCGGCAAAGCGGTGGTGAAGCGGCCGGGCCGGGATGTCACGCTGGTGGCGACGCTGGCGATGGTGGAAACGGCGCTGCAGGCGGCCACACGCCTGGAAGACGAAGGCATCGATGTGGAAGTGATCGATCCGCGCACGCTGCGGCCGCTCGACGAAGACGCCATCATCAATTCGGTCAAGAAGACCAGCCGGCTCGTGATCGCGCATGAGGGCTGGAAGCGCTGGGGCTTCGGCGCAGAAGTTGCGGCAATGGTGGCCGAGAAAGCGATCGACTGGCTGGACGCACCGATCCTGCGGGTGGGCGCGCGCGACACGCTCATGCCGTACAACGACAAGCTCGAGCGCCTCGTGATTCCGTCCGCGGACGATATCGTCGAGGCGATCAAGACGGTCGTGCTGCGCGACAAGGTGGAGGCTATGGCCTGAGGAGGTTAACTCATCACCAGTCCGCCGTCGACGTTGTAAGACTGCCCGGTGATGTAATCCGAGTCCGCGCTCGCCAGAAATACCGCCATCCCGGTCAAATCCTCCGGCGTCTGTGGCCGCCCCATGGGAATGCCGCGAACGCGATCCTGCCACGCTGAGCCGGGCGCGCGTTGATCGATCTGCGTCCATTCGCGATCGATCTGCTGCCACATTAGTGTGTCCACGACCCCCGGGCAAATGGCATTGACATTGATCTGAGGGGCCAGCGCGGTAGCGGCCGATTG
>JBGQKF010000484.1:0-3738 GCA_041499435.1 Gammaproteobacteria bacterium | reverse complement strand
GCCCGATCGTGCTGGTTGCGACCCCGCCCGTATGCAGGCCGTGGCACACCGCGAATTCCGGCAATTTGCGATCGCCGAAGCGAACTTCGACCCAGCGCCGGAACATTGCGACCGCACGCGACAGCGCGCCGGCAGCTTGCAATGCGCGTCGCGCATGCGGGTCGCTGCCGGCGTCCTGTTCGAACAAAGCCAACAGACCGCCCCCCAGAAACTTGACCACACGCCCGCCGTGCGCAGTGATCGGCTCGCACGCCGCGCTCAAAAATTTCTGCAACAGCTGCGACAGCTCGTCAGTCGACAATCGCTCGGCGATGGCGTCGAACTCGCGGATGTCGGCGAACAGCACGGTGGCTTCGCGGATCTCCGCGGATAGTGCGGACGTGAGCGTCGTCAGGGTCGCTGTGCGGGCGGGTGTACTCGCCGCTCCCAGCTGCTTGGCCGCCCGAGTCGAGTGGATCCGTGCCGTCTTCTCGATTCTCGCCACGGCCGATTCAACCAGTTCCTCCGCGCTGCAGGGCTTGACCAGGTAATCGTCCGCGCCCAGCTTCATCGCCTTGCGATACGCGCCGCGGTCGTCCTTCCCCGCCAGCACGATAATCGGTACGGCAGCCAGTTCCGCATCTTTGCGCGCATGCTCCAGCACCCAGCAGCCGTCGAGCTCTGCACCGTTCAGGTCGCACAAGATCAGGTCCACTGCTAGCTCGCGCGCCAGCGTCATCCCGCTTTTCGCTTCCGGCGCGTGAACCACGTCGAAGCGCGCGCCGCGCAACGCGGCGACCGCGGCATCGCGACTCTGCGCTTCATCGGCGATGACGAGAATGCGCGGCATGCGTCAGCTCCCAGTCCCGCGCGGCGCGTTCGATGGCGCAGCACGACTTGATCGAGTGTCAGGCTGCACGGGCTGGCTCCGATGGCTCGAGAAAGCGCGCGATATGAGCGAGCAGCTCATCTTCCTGATAAGGCTTGCCCAGGAACGCGTTCACGCCCAGCTCGAAAGCGTAGCTGCGATGCTTTTCGGCATCACGCGAAGTCACCATGATGATCGGGATGCCGGCCAGCGCCGAGTTTGCGCGCACCTGCCTGGTCAGCTCGAAGCCGTCCATGCGCGGCATCTCGATGTCTACCAGCATGACGTCGGGCAGTGTGCCCTTGAGCTGGTTCAGCGCATCGACGCCGTCTTTGGCGGTGACCACTTTGTAGCCGGCGCGCATGAGCAGACGGCTGGTGACCTTGCGTACCGTAAGCGAGTCGTCCACTACCAGCATCAAGGGTTGCTGGCGCGAGCAGGCCGGGCCGTGCATCTCATCAGCGGATGCACCGCCGCGCGCCGCCGTCCGCAGCGCAAGCTCGACCGGATTGATGAACAGAACCACCTGGCCGGTGCCCAGCACCGCAGCGCCGTTGATGCCGTGCAGCGCTTCCAACTGCGGCCCGAGCCGCTTGCTGACCAGTTCCTGGATGCCGACGATGCGATCGACCTGCAACGCCAGGCGCTCCGTTCCACTGCGCAGCATCAACACCGATACGCTGCGGCGCGCAGGCGGCGCAGCGGCGCTTGCTCCCAGAAGCTGCGGCAGGTAATGAAAGGGATAACGTCGTCCCTGCCACTGCGCCACCCGGGTCTCATGCAGATCGCCGATCAGCTCCGCCTTGAAGGTCATTACGTGCTCGACAATCTGCACCGGCAGAGCATACACGCGGCTGCCTACTTCCATCAGCAGACAACGCTTGACACCGAGCGCAAGCGGCAGGCGGATGATGAAGCGCATGCCGCGGTCACGCTCGAACTCGAGATCGATGCGCCCGCCGAGCGCGCTCACTTCGTTCTTGACCACATCCATGCCGACTCCGCGCCCCGCCGCCAACGTCACGTCGGCTGCTGTGCTGAAGCCGGGCATGAAGATCAGCTCGGCGAGCTGGCGCTCCGACCACGACGCATCCGACGCGATCAGACCGCGCTCGAGTGCGCGAGTGCGGATGGCATCGAAGTTGAGCCCGCCGCCATCGTCGCGGACCTCGATGTGCGCTTCATTGCCGTCGTGCCGCAGCTCGATGGTAATTTCACCGACCTCTGACTTGCCCAGCTCGGCGCGGCGCGTTGCATGCTCGATGCCATGCGCGACTGCGTTGCGCAACAGATGCTCGAAGGGTGCCGACATGCGCTCGAGCACGCCGCGATCGAGCTCGGTCTGCGCCCCGACGATCTGCAGGCTGGCACGCTTGGACAGCTCCTTCGCGCTTTGCCGAACCATGCGATGGAGGCGCTCCGCCAGACTGGAGAATGGCACCATGCGCACGGACATGAGACCGTCCTGCAGCTCGCGGCTCAAGCGACCCTGGTTGAACAATGCGGACTCGGACTGGTCGATGGCCTTGGAGAGCGCCTGCTGCAGGGTGGAAACGTCGTTGACGCTTTCCGCCATGCCGCGCGTGAGCTCCTGAAAGCGGGTGAAGCGATCGAATTCGAGCGGATCGAAGCGCGCCTCCGCATCGCGCGAGACCGAGGATTGCAACTGGGTCTCAGCCTGAATCTCGATATCGCGCAGTTGCGAGCGCAGGCGAATCACGTTGTCGGTGAGATCGGACAACGCACCACGCAGCGTGCGCACCTCGCCCTCGATACGCGAGCGGGCAACGCTCACCTCTCCCGCCTGATTGACCAGGCGATCGATCATATCTGCGCGTACCCGCAACGCGGCGCGCGCCGCACCGGGCGCCGCCTGCTCGGATGTCTTCTGCTTTTTGCCCGGCTCGGCCGCGCCCTGCGTCGGTGCGGCTCTCAGTTGATCGAGCAGCGCACCGAAGCGGTCGAACACGCTCTGCAGCTCCTCCACCGAGCCGGCGAGAGCGCCTGCCGATTCCAGCGATTCGACGCGCGTCTCCATGCTGTGCGCAGCCTCGCCGGCGACCATCGCGCCGGCCATGCGCGCGCTGCCCTTCAGCGTGTGCAGAATGCGCTTCAACGACCGTACGGCATCGGCATCGGCCGCATCGGTGCGCAGCCGTTGCAGGCACTGCCCCGCTTCTGGCGTCAGCGCCTGGGCCTCGTCGAGAAATACCGGCAGCAGCTCGGCATCGATGTCGTCTGCAATCCGCTCGCGCCGCCGCTCGGGCGGTGTCGGCTGTTCCACGCTGACCGGTGCAATGGTAGGCATCGCGTGCGTGGCGGTGAGCGTGCCAAAGCTGGTTGCCATCGTTCGGGTCAACGTCGGCAAATGCGTCTGCGTGTGCAGCAGTGCCGTGAGCCGTTCATCGACTGCGTCGCGGACGATAGTGATCGAGCTCACCTCGTCGGATTTGTTGGCAGGTCCTTGCACCACGAGAGGTACTTCGCTCAACAGCGTGATCGCCGTGTCGAGCTCGGCCGCCTCTTGCGGCACCAGCAGGTCCAGGCTGGAATCCGCGGTCTCGTCGTAGACGCGCGAGTCGATGCCGCCAGGATCGTTAGACGGGCCTTCGGTCAGCGCGCTCTGAACCGCACGCGTGAGCAACTCGTCAGCGATCGGAAGCTCCCGCTTCGAAATGGCGTTCACCATGACTGCCGCAGCGCCGATCGCGCGCGACACCAGTGCCGACACTGCTGAATCTGTGGGCTGCTGGCGGGTTTGAATTCGATGCAGCAACCCTTCGAGCGCGTAGCCCAACTCGCTCAACGGCGGCATCTGATCGGTGCCTGCAATGCCACCGAGGGTATGCGCGGCGCGCACGACCGCGTCCGGCACACTGGCTGCGTATGTG
>JBGQKF010000483.1:0-3741 GCA_041499435.1 Gammaproteobacteria bacterium | reverse complement strand
GCGTGAGCCCACCCAGAACGTCGAGGGGTGCGTCGCTCGCCTGGGATGCTTTTGGCGGCCTGCCGCGCTTTCGCGACTCGGGCTGGTCACTGTGAGGACGATAGCGCTCGCCGCCTCTTACCAGTCGCAGCACCGCTTCAATCAGCGACTCGGCATACGTCTTCGGCAAATAACCCACTGCACCGGCGCGCAGGACGCAGTCGATCGACGCCTGGTCGACCGCGGCGGACAGCGCCACGATCGGTGCGCTGATGCGACAGCTGAGCTGGTGAACCAGGGCATGCGCATCGTCGGCGGTTTCGTCCACATCGATCAGGGCGAGGGAGGCATTGCTCAAGTCCGCCGATGAGATCGTGGAAGGATGAGCCGCCTGGGTGATCCGGCAGGCTGGGTCTATTGCGCGCAGGACCTGCGCTACGGTATGCGCGAAGGTGCTCGGCGGTGAGATTACAAGCACGTGCATCCCTGGTGCATCACCGGCTGGTCCGGGCATCGTTTCCGGCTCGCTATCGTCCAAGCCGTGTTGGGGCGGGACGCCGTGCAGTCGTGAATGCAGGAAGGACAGAAGCGAGGGGTGCAGGTCGGGCAGTTCGTGCTCGATTACGTGCGATCGAAGGTCAGTCACCGGTAGTCTCCCCAATGGAACCAGTCTGCTGTTTAAATGAGAACCTACTCCTTGCGCATTGCACAGTACTAGACCGCCTGGCCGCACTTAATAGGACGAAAGTAATAGCCCGGATGAGCCCGGATATTTCATGAAGACGCCCGGGAAGCGCTTGCCGCTGCCGGCATCGCTTGTTCGGTTCTTCAGCTCGTCATTTTGTTGTCGAATGACTACACTTCAAGTGCCGCCGAGCTGAGGAACATCGAAGGTCGATTGCCCGCATACCGGATACTCGAGCGCATGTTCGCGCTGAACGAATCGCAGAGCATCGCGGTTTACGCGGTATTGGTCATCCTCACCTTGTATGCGCTGTTGGCTTCCGGGCTGGCGCGGCGCGCCGCTGGGGGAAAACGCCCACGCTCGCAGCGTGGCTTGCCGGCATCATGCTCTTCGGATCTCTGTTAGCCGGCGGCGTTGTGAGGGACCGCGTGATGAACCTGGAAGCGCACGCGTCGCGCATCGAGCAGGTGTACGAACCCGTTGTGACGAGCGCCGTAGACCGGCTGGACCTGTATTTGACGACCGCGCTCCTGCGCACTCTCGATGACGATGAGCAATGGCGGAGCCTCCGAGAGCTTTCGCGCCGCCTGTCCAGCGACGTGAACCGGCTTCAGGTGGCGTACCCGGATTTGTACACCGCTGCGCACCAACCGGGCCGCTTCCCGGCGGCGCCGCTCATTGCGCTTCCCAAGCGGGTCGATCCCTTGCACAACGCAGCAGCAGGTGCCCGCGCTCACTGCGGCCGCCTTGCAGCACTTGTCGCGCAACGTCGCCGGAGCGCCTGCGAATGTGCGCTCGGTCTCCAGCACCAACGAGTGCATGATCGAAGGCATGCTCACCACGAGTCTGGTGCGCGGGGAGGTGGTTGCATCGCGCGCCACGCAGACCGTGGCCATCCCTTGCTGGTGATCGAGTAAAATACGCGCGCCGCTAGCGGTACAACCACAATCGTTTGGACTTCACAGCAGGACGCACGCCATGAATCTGCAAGCTCGAACCGTCTTCGGATGTCTGTTGCTCGCTGCCGCCGGCTGCGCCGCGGCGGCAACCTTCAGAGCCGAAGTGCAAGGCGACACGATCGTGATCTATTCCACAGCCAAGCGGCCGGAGCGCTGCTCGGCATCGGTGATGTTTTCGTATAAGTATGGCGATGACCGCCGCATGACGCGCCTGGAGTGCAACGGGCCGGCGCCTGCCGAGAAGGACTTCGTGTTCTGCAAGCGGACCAATGCCGAGTTCATCGAGCTCAAGATCGAGCGGCCGGTGAACGGTGGCTGCGAGTAACGGAAAGGTCGTGAAGCGCTGGCGCGAGGTCGATGCTTTCGCTTCACGGTTCAGATATGCAACCCAAAGTGATCGCGGTGAGCCGCAGCCCCGGCCATACCTTCAGCAAACCGAGCGAACTCAGCATCCGCCTGCTGGCCGGGCTGGGCGTCGACGGCGACGCGCACATGGGGGAAACCGTCAAGCACCGCTCGCGCGTGGCGCGCGACCCGACGCAACCCAACCTGCGCCAGGTGCATTTGCTTCACTCGGAGCTGCACGATGAGTTGACCGCGGCGGGCTTTGCGGTGGCGCCCGGTCAGATGGGCGAGAACGTCACCACACGCGGGGTCGATCTGCTCGCGCTGCCCGTCGGCACGCGCCTGCGCCTGGGTGATAGCGCAGTGGTCGAGATCACCGGGTTGCGCAACCCGTGCATTCAGATCGATCGGTTTCAGTCGGGTCTGATGAGCGCGGTGCTCGCACGCGATCACCATGGCGATGTCATTCGAAAAGCCGGCGTGATGGCGATCGTGATGGCCGGGGGCGAGGTGCGGCCGCGCGATCGAATTCAGGTAGAGCTTCCCGCACGGCCTCATCGCAGGCTCGCGCCCGTATGATGTCAGTTTGCGGTCCGTGTCGCTGAGGCTTCAGCCGTCACGACACGCGCAGCGGCCTCGATTCTTTCAATGCGTACCAGCGGCACGAGCACCCAGATCAGCGCCGTGGTGGCGGTGGAGATCAATACGAGCAGATTGTAAGCGCGCGCACCTTCGCCGAGGACGGTGTACAAGTACGCGCCAACGCTCTGCGATGCCTGGGTGCCGAGATTGACGATCGACATGAGCAGCGCGAAGAAGGTCGCCTCCACACGCGGCGGACACGCCTTGGCGGCGAGATCCAAAAAGGCGAGTTGCGTGATCATGCCGGTGCAGCCCCACATGACGTGGATAACGATGGCGGCAGTCTGACCGCGGTACAACAGGTAGGCGAGCGTGGAAAGCACAGCCAGGCCGATGGCGAAGTTGATCACTCGGCGCAACGGCATGCCGCGTGACAGAGGCACGTACATGAGCGCGCCGATCACGCTCGCTACCGAGCTGACCGCGTTGAGGATACCGATGAACTGCTGGCTGAATCCCAGCGCGTCGGTCTGATAGAACAAAAAGGCTGGACCGAACGAGGGGCTGAAGTCGAACAGAAAGATGAAGCCGGCCACCAGCCATACCGAGCGCTCTCCGAGCCCGAGGCGCACCGCACGCCACGTCGCATGAAATGCCGCTCGGTCGACGCGCGCAGGCGCCTCGCGCACCAGCACAGCCGCCATCAGCAAGACCACCATCGGGGCCAGGGCGGCAACCATGAAGGCGGCCTGCAGATCGCGCTGCTCCGCGAAGCGACCGCCCACGATGCCGACCACAATCGACGCCGACGTCACCGCAGCCCACTGCACGGATTGAAAAGGGCCGGTGAGCCCGAGCGGCTTGCCTCGCTCCACCATCAATGCATCGGTCAACACGTCAGTGAACGCGACCCCCACGCCCATCGCGGTATACAGAATCGCCAGCGCCCAGTAGGAGTAGGCGCTGTCCAGCCCCGCGATGAACGCCATCGCGCAGGCCATCGACGAAGACAGCAGCAGCCAGCTCTTTCTGCGCCGTCCGAACAGCGGTATGAAATCCGAGACCAGGCCGTAGAGCGGCTTGATGAACCAGGGAATGGCGGTGAGCAGAAAAAAATAAGCGACTTGATCCGGTTTCAGTCCGCGATCCTTGAACGCGATCACGATCGCCTGGTCGGGCAGATAGAACATG
>JBGQKF010000482.1:0-3755 GCA_041499435.1 Gammaproteobacteria bacterium | reverse complement strand
TGTATCGTTGCCCGCTGGCGATGCAGTCCGCGTCACGGCTTCATGCGCAACACCGTCTCCAGCGCACAATGGTCGGATGCACCTGGAGGACCGGCTATGAGGCGGGCTGCAACCTGCCCGCCGTCAAGAGAGCGCGGGTCCAGCATCGCTTTGAAGCGATCGCTGATCACGAGCTGATCCAGCACCGCGAAGCAGCCGCTGGTTGACGCCGCTGACCGGTCCACCTTGGCTAAGCTCATCGCGCTCGCCGCCGGCGCCCCGTCGTTGATCTCGGGAAACAGATTGCGCACCTTGGCGGGCACGATCGGCCCTGCCGGATTCGAGCCGTCCGAGCGCGCGGGATAGTGCCCGCGGATCTCCTTCTCGAGATCGCGATTCCAGTCGCCGACAATCGCAAACGCACCACCGGTGGCCGCGCGCGATTCCACCCAGCTCTCCAGCGGCTGCACCTGATGCTGCAGGAACATGCACGCATCATTGGCGGTGGAGTCCATGCGCCCGCGCGAGCAGCCGGACTTGAGATGAACGTTGAGCATGCTCAAGCTAACGCCGTTGATGGTCAACCTGAGCTCGAGACCGCGCCGCACCGGTCGTGGAATCCCGGGATCGTTCTCCAGCGAAAGGGGCACAATCTCGCGGCAGCTCGCGGCGATATCCGACGCTACGCGGATCGCATAGCCGATGTTCTGCGCATCGTGACGGGTGGTGAAACATAGCGTGCGGAAGCCCGCCGGCAGCACGGCAGCGAGCGCCGATGGGCCCTGCACTTCCTGCACCGCGAGGATGTCGAGCCCGCGTGCAGCCAGCGCGGCCAGGCCGCGCCTCAGTGGAACGAGCTTACGCGCCGCGTAATCTGACGCGGAGACGATGCCGACGCGCTGATACACGTCGCAAAACGGCAGGTCGGCGCTCAAGCGCTCGTTTGGCCATCCGCGGTCCCGACAGCGATTCCAATAGTCCGCCGCGTTGAGCAGCGCAGAGTCCGACAGCCATTCGAGATTCCAGGATGCGATGGCGAGCGAATCGTAATGCCGAGCTGCGAGCACTTGTGCCACCGGGCGCTCCGCGTGTACTGGCGCCACAGACGCAAGAACAATCGCAGCAACGCACAGCAGCTTCCTCATGCCCGGCTTGCTCCCGCTGAAGAAAATCGCGTGTGTACGACGGGCTCACGGCGACAAACGGGACTTTATCTCAAGCGATCTGGATGTGGACAGGCTTGCGTTACTTGTGCACAGCCGGCCCGGTGTTGATCAGCGGGCTGATGCTCATGTTCGCCGGGACGACGACGGTATTGGTGTTGCCCTTGTCGGCGAATCTGAGCAGCGCCTGATTGGCTTCGTGTTGCAGATATTCACGCGTGAGACTGCCGGAGATGATGCGGTTCGATTCGGCGATGCCGCGCGCTTCGGTGACGCGGATGTCGGCTTCCTTCTTGGCGATCTCCGTCTGCACCGACATCGCCTCCAGCTTTTTCTGATTCGCTACGGCGGCACGAATCGATTCCTCGATCGACGGATCGGTGATCACCGAGCGCACCACCACGCGCGTGATCTTGAACACGCCGGGATCGGTGCGATCGAGCTCGCTCTGCATGTTCTGCTGAATCTGCCCCGCCAGCTCCTCGCGCCGCGTGTGCATCACCAGCGAGTCGACACGCGCCACTTCCTCGTAGATGCGGTTGCGCGCGACGCGGAACACCAGGTCGTGCGCGGGCAGGTGATAGTGGCCTTCCGGCGCACGGATCGATTGATTCGCATACTTGGTCTGCAGACCCGGGATCTTCGCGCCCTCGGCGCGGTAGTAGACGGTGACGTCCATCTCGCGCAGCGACAAGTTGTCCTTCGCTTTGGGTTTGAGGTCATTCAGGTCGATCGAGATCTCCTTGGCGGAAAACTCTTCGACCGAAGAGATGAAGGGCCATTTGACATAGACGCCTGGCGAGACGGTTTCGGGACTGATGACACCAAGGGTGATGCGCACGCCGACGTTGCCAGTGGCGATCGTGCCGAACACGCCGAAGATCAGGGAAAGCGCGAAGACGATGATCAGCGCCGCCGCGAGCTTGCTGACACCGAACAGCGCTCCGAGCCGGCGGCCGGCTTCTTCGCGATTGAGCATGGGTTCCTCGTTTGGGTGGCCGTAATCGGCCCCTTGGGGTGCAAGAAGGGTGCCAAATGGGCACGCATGCTCAGGCGGGGTGGCGCCGCGACCGCCCCGCGACTACACCCGAGGCGCCCGGTCAGCAGCCGATGCGCTTGATGCGGCCGCGCAGCAGCACGATGCAGGCCATGAATCCCATGACCACTGCCGCATACGTGGAGGGCTCCGGGACGAGCTGCAACATCGCCTCGCTGAAAATCTGATGGCCGGCCGACGTCGGGTGGATGCCATCCCAGAACAGGAACTTGGACGGATCGCAGTCCGTGAATTGCGCGCAGGCGTCCTTCACGTTCGTAAGTCCGAACTTATCCGGGTGGTCGGCCACATTGTCGACGATGCCGAAAGTATCGAACAGCTTGACGTCGGAATCCTTCTTGATCGCCATATCCAGCGCAATGTTCATCGACAGCGCGATCATAGTTCCGAGGAAAGAAGCCTGCGCTCCTTCCGACAGAAGCGAAGGCGCTCTGCCGATGTCCGGAACGTCCCAGACCACGATATTTCGAGCCCCCGCGCTTTCGAGGCTGTGAACCATGCCGCTGACGTCTTCGGCATACCCTTCGGCGGTGCTCTTGATAGTTTGCGCCAGGTCCTTCCCGTTCACCGTGATGTCCACGAATGCGTCGCGGGCGTTATTGCCGCCGCCTTCGACCACGTAGAGTCCGTCGGCTGGGATGTGTGGGTTCGCTGCAAGGAAACCGGCTGTTTGCTGGACCAGCGTCGGCACCGGTGACGTACCGCTGGTTCGGGCTCCGCCAAACGCGAAGTCCGTGATTGCCGTGCCGAGAGACGAGCATACCAGTGTACTTGGCGACATGACAACGACAATGGCTCGCATGCAGACGGGCCGGCCGTGCGCGTGTGGCCGTGCGAAAATGGTCTCGGTGGGAACGCGGGATACGCAGGTGCGTTAGCCGGGGCGTTTAGGGGTATCATTTTCTGCTCGGGCTAAGGTGATCAGTGACTTGGCATGCCAATCCTACAACTCCCTTTCGGAGTACTTTCATCCGAGTGGGCTGGGATGCTTGGGGCATTCGGCCAGATCGACCGCGAAGCATTTGAACTCATCCAGGATCAATAGGAAACAGGGGAAGAGCTCGATGAACACCGATCGCGAAGTCTCCGCGCACTACAGCCGGGGCAATCTTCTCTCCCGTCTGAATGCGGCGTTGATGGAGGATGGCGTCGATCCAGATCATCCGAGCATGGAGGCGCTGGCGCCCTACGACCAGTTCCATGGTCGCGGTCTGGAGGCGACGTTGGAAATTGCCGGGCTGGTGCAAGCCGGCCCAGCCGACCACATTCTTGACGTAGGCAGTGGCATCGGCGGACCTGCGCGCTACTTCGCAAGCCGCTTCGGCTGCAGGGTCACCGGCATCGATCTGACGCCTGAATTCTGCGAGGTTGCCCGCCACCTCACGCGCTTGCTTGATCTCGAGGACAGGATCGCGTTCGAGGTCGGTGATGCCCTGGCGATGCCGTTCGCCGATGCCGGCTTCGACGGGGCCTACTCGATGAATGTTTCTATGAACATCGCCGACAAAGGCCGGTTCTACCGTGAAGTTCATCGGGTGCTGTAGCCGGGCGCCTGG
>JBGQKF010000481.1:0-3774 GCA_041499435.1 Gammaproteobacteria bacterium | reverse complement strand
CGAGCCGCGGCACGCTGCTCCGTGGTCATGGTGGGCCAGTGTGCGTTACCCCAGGTGTTGCCCTGCCCGGTGTGCAGCGCGACGCAGTCGCCTGATTGAATCTCGCCAAGACCTTCCGCTTTGACCATGCTCTTGACGTCGTCGGCAGTCACGATACCTACGTCACCGGGCTTCTTCGGAATCGGAAGCATCTCGGCATTGGCGGGAATCAGACCTTTGGATTTCTTGTATGCCACGGCATCCAGAACCACCAGCCGGCATACGAAGCCGCCCGCGGTATTCTCCACGCCCATCGGGCCCATGCCTAACACACGTCCGCCCGCTCCGCGCTCGTAGTTGTCCCAGGTAATGCGGCCGTTGTACATCATTGGACCCTTCGACGTATTGACCCCGATATGGCCGGGACCGTCGAACTGCGTGCCGATTTGGCCAATTTCAGTCGTGAGCAACTCATCGTGATAGATGAGCGCGTTCTTGCCGAACGGGCCGCCGGTCGGGGTGCCGGGAATGCTCATCTGCCAGCTGCGAGCGCCGAAGGCCGGCGCCTCGCGGTGGTAGTACTTGCCGACAGTGATGGCCTTGAACTGCTTGATGGTTGCCAGAGCGCGCTTGATATTGGCGGAGTTCTTGACGTGATTGGCGCTGCCCGCCTTGTCATCCGCGCCCCACTTCGAGGGGAACCAGTTCTCGGTGAGGGGTGCATCGTTGACGGGGCCTTTCAATGTTTGTGCCATTGCAGAGCCAGCGAATGCTGCGAGCACTACGCCGGCCACGATAGACAGTTTCATGACCTACTCCTTCCCGGAAAGTATTTCAAACACGCCTGTTGTTTTTGAGTCGATCACCAGGGCAGAAACGCTTGTTGTTTTGACCGCAGCTTTCTCTTTCTCCCGCGTGACGCGCGCATCACACCACAACCGTTGCTTTGTTGCAAGGTATAGCGCATCGCGTCGTGCCCATCGTCCGGGCATTCGCCTTGCAAAGCTGGTAACCTCATGTTTCATCATTGACATCGCGATGCGCACAGCTTAGGTTTAAGCTGGGGGGCTTCGAAGGTTGGGCGTGCAGTTTTGCCGACCGGCGTAATTTTAAGAGGGCGAGCGAATTGATTTCCGATAAAGACGTCGCGTCTTACCGCGAGAATGGATATCTGCTGGTCGAGAACATGCTCGACCGCGAAACCCGGGATCAGATGAAGGCGGTGATCACCGAGCTGATCGCCAAAGCCAAGGGCGTCACCAAACACACCGACATCTACGACCTCGAGCCTTCGCACACTCCGGAAAATCCCCGTGTGCGCCGCATCAAAAAGCCCAATCTAGTGCATCCAGTTTTCTGGGATTTCGCCAAAAGTCCGAAGATGATCGACGTGCTCACCCGCCTGCTGGGGCCTGATGTGCGTTTGCACGGTTCGAAGCTCAACATGAAGGATCCCAAGTACGGGTCGCCGGTGGAGTGGCACCAGGACTGGGCGTTCTACCCACACACCAACGACGATCTACTGGCGGTTGGGGTGATGCTGGACGATGTCGAGATGGAGAACGGGCCTCTCATGCTGCTGCCCGGCACCCACAAGGGCCCGATCTACGACCACCACGCCGAAGGCCGTTTCTGCGGCGGCATGGATCCGTTCGCAGTCAAGCTCCCGTACGACAAGGCGGTCGCAATCACCGGCAAAGCCGGCTCGGCCTCGTTTCACCATGTGCGCCTGGTGCACGGCTCGGCGCAGAACACATCGACCAAGCCCCGGCAGTTGCTGCTCTACGAGTGCGGTGCTGCGGACGCCTGGCCGCTGGTCAACTTCACTACGCTGGAGGAATTCGACAGCCGCATGATCTGCGGCAAGTCGACCCTCGAGCCGCGCCTGGAGAAAGTGCCGGTGCGCATGCCGTATCCGCTCGCGCTCAATCAGGGGTCGATCTACGAGAATCAGACGGCGTCGCGGGCGCGCTACTTCGATCTGAAGAACGAGACGGTACCAGCGAAGTGATCTGGCGCAAGCCCAGAGCAAAATCTCGAAACTAGAAGACCGGACGGGGGGAATTCCAGCATGGATGTGCGGGCAGCGGTCGCCTATCGGGCGGGCGCAGCGTTGGAAATCGAGACGGTGCAGCTCGAAGGGCCCAAAGCCGGCGAGGTTCTGGTAGAGATCAAAGCCACCGGCATCTGCCATACCGATGAATACACCCGTTCCGGCGCCGATCCCGAAGGGCTGTTTCCCACCATCCTCGGTCACGAAGGCGCAGGCGTCGTAGTCGATGTCGGCCCGGGCGTGAAGAGCCTGAAGCAGGGCGATCACGTCATTCCGCTCTACGTCCCGGAGTGCCGGGAGTGCGAATACTGCGTGAGCCGCAAGACCAACTTGTGCCAGGCGATTCGCATCACGCAGGGTCAGGGTTTGATGCCCGATGGCAGCAGCCGCTTTTCCATCGGCGGCAAGCGGCTGCATCACTACATGGGCACCTCGACCTTCTCCAACTACACCGTGGTGCCGGAAATCGCACTCGCGAAGATCCGTGAGGACGCGCCGTTCGATAAAGTCTGCTACATCGGCTGCGGCGTGACCACCGGCATCGGTGCGGTGATCAACACGGCCAAGGTCGAGCCGGGTGCCAATGTCGTTGTGTTTGGACTGGGTGGCATCGGACTGAACGTGATTCAAGGCGCACGCATGGCCGGCGCGAACATGATCGTTGGCGTCGACTTGAATTCCGGCAAACGCGCGCTCGCCGAGAAGTTCGGCATGACGCATTTCGTCAATCCCAAAGACATGCCGGAGTCGGAGCTGGTGCAGTATCTGGTCAATCTTACGAAAGGCGGCGCCGACTACAGCTTCGAATGCATCGGCAACGTCAAGGTGATGCGGCAGGCATTGGAATGCTGCCACAAGGGCTGGGGCGTATCCGTGATCATCGGCGTGGCCGGTGCCGGTCAGGAAATCTCCACACGCCCGTTCCAGCTCGTGACCGGCCGGGTGTGGAAGGGCACCGCATTCGGCGGCGCACGCGGCCGCAGCGACGTACCGCGCATCGTCGACTGGTATATGGACGGCAAGATCAACATCGACGATCTCATCACGCATAAGCTTGCGCTCGATGACATCAACAAGGGCTTCGATCTGATGCATTCGGGGGAATCGATTCGGGCTGTTGTTGTGTACTAAAGCGTACACCTCAACAAAGCGGCACAGAGGGCACAGAGCTGATTGAGGAGCGCCTGTACCCCGCGTTCAGTCAGCACGACCGGCAGACGCTCAGCGTCTTCGCCGTCTCAACAGAAAACAGCCATGCACCTCCGCCTCCAGCACTTGGCAATAGAGAAAAAGCAGCGCGCTTCCCGCCTGACAACAGGACGTGAGTGCGGCGATGCGCAGAAGCATGGCCTTGTTGCGCGGAAGGCGAATATTCGCTTCTGGCCGGAGCCAAGCTGTGTGGAAGCCGGCCGTTCAGTGGGCCGCAGTGCAGCCTATACCTGGCGCCAACCGGCACACGGACTTGATGGGGTCAGACTCCATTTACCGTCTTCGCCGGGCGACCTCTAGGGAGAGGGGCTGCACGCCGGCCAGACAGATGCTCATTAGGGTCAGACTCAGGGTCAGGCTCGTGTCTGACCCCAAATGGCCGTGCCGTGCAAATTTCCCGCTGACCCAAATTTCCCGCTCTCAATAGTCAAGTGGGAAACGGCCCTGCCGCCTGATTTCTTTCGCAAGACTTACGACGCAACGCGCTTATCGATCCTCGGAGCTGCGCTCCGTCCCGGCTGCATTGGCTTGCT
>JBGQKF010000480.1:0-3795 GCA_041499435.1 Gammaproteobacteria bacterium | reverse complement strand
TGCTCGGTCAGTACGCCGGTGATGTGATCGTCGACGACGACCACCTCATCCACCTCCCCATACCACTGGCGCGCGAAGATGCCGATGGTGGCCGAGCCGCATCCCACCCGCATGCGCCGCTCTTCGACCCCGTTCACGATCGGCGCCCTGCCGGCTTCGATGACGAGCTGCGCACCGTGTTCGATCGCGAGCTCGACCGGTTTGCGATTGCCCAGATCCATCATCAGCTGGCAGGTGACGCGGCCCTCTTTCTTGCTGCCGCCGGTGAGATGGTGGACGCCGCCGAGCGAGAGCATCTGCGAGCCATACTCGGCCGTGGTCACATGGCCCACGGCTTCGCCGCGGCAGCGCACCGTCGCCTGCTCGGGTCCGAGCCAGCGATCGGTATCGATCTTCACCTTGAAGCTGCAGTAGCTGAAGATACCCTCGGTCACCACGGTGACCATGTCCACACCTTCGTGCACTGAGGAGACGATGAACGGCGCCGGCTTGTAATCCGGATAAGTGGTGCCCGAGCCCACACCCGACACGAACACCGGTGCATCGGCTATCGGATTGCCGTCCCAGCCCTCGCTCTCGACGAAGCCGGTGAGCGCGCCTGCCGTGCTGGCCACCTTGGTGAACAGCACCACCGGGTCCACGCGGGTGAGCACACCGTTGAAGTTGCCCCAACGATCACAGGCGCCGGTACGCCCCTCAGAGATCTGGCATAGCACCGGACAGGCATTGCAGATGACCTTGGGCGCGCCCAGCGGCTGCGCGCTCGCAGCGTCTTGATCGGGGTCCGGCTCGCTGCTCATTTCAACGCGAGAATCGCCTGGCGCACACGATCCGGTGTAGCCGGCAGATGCGTGATGCGCGCACCGGTGGCATGACGGATTGCGCTCAAAATCGCCGGTGCGGTCGCGATCAGCGCCGGCTCGCCGATCCCCTTCGCACCGAACGGCCCGAGCGCCTCCGCATCCTCGATCAGATACGATTGGACCGGCGGCACATCGCCCGCCGTGGGAATCAGGTAATCGTGCAGATTGTCGGTGCGCCCGGGGTGGTATTCCTCCATCAAGGCCATGCCGATGCCTTGCGCGATGCCGCCCTCGATCTGCCCTTCCACCTGGGTTGGATTGATGGCGCGGCCCACATCGTGCGCGGCATGCATCTCGCCCACTCTTACGGTGCCGAGGTCGAGATCCACTTCTACTTCGGCGATCTGCGCGGCGAATGCATACGTCGCATACGGCGAGCCCTGCCCGTTGGCATCGAGCGGCACCGTCGGCGGATCGAAATAGCCTTCGCCGACGGCAACATCACCATGGTCATCGCCCGGCAGCGTGGTCAGATCGACGCTGCGCTCCACGCCATCGGCATGCGCTGAGAGACGCGTTGCATCCAATGCAAGCCGGGCATGCGCAGGCGCGTCCAGCAGAGCCAGCAAGCGCGTACGCAATTGTTCCCCGGCCAGCCGCGCGGCATTGCCCGACACGAACGTCTGCCGCGACGCCGAGGTCTTGCCGGCGTCGGCGGTAAGGTCGGTATCGCCCATCACCTGATCGAACAGGCTGAGCGGCAGTCCCAGTGCATCGGCGCAGATCTGCGGCAGCACTGTGCTGGAGCCCTGACCGATGTCGATCGCGCCGTTATACAGAAAGACGCGCCCGTTCTTGCGCATGCCCACGCGCATGGTCGAAGGGTTGGCGATGCCCGTGTTGCCGATGCCATACCACATGCACGCGATACCCGCACCGCGCCTGATACCCCGCCCTTTGCCATGCATCGCATTGGCATCGGCGTTGAATCGTGCGGCGGTCTGCAGCGCCTGCCGCCAGGCCGGACGCAGTCGCACCAGGCACTCAGCCAGGCCGCAGCTTGCGCTCAGCACCTGCCCCGTTGCGGTCTCCTGCCCGGGGCGCAAGGCGTTGAGCCAGCGGATCTCCAGACGATCGACACCGGTGCGCAGAGCGAGATCATCGATCAAGGTTTCGTGCACCAGGGTCGCCTGCGGCACGCCGAAGCCGCGGAAGGCGCCGGCGATTGGTGCATTGGTATAAATGGCGCGGGACAGCGCGCGCACATGAGGAACGGAGTACGGGCCGGTCGCATGAATTGGCACGCGGTTGGCGACCGTGTTTCCCCACGATGCGTAGGCGCCGGTGTTGAAGTCACCGAAGAAATCGAGCGCCAGGAGGCGTCCATTCGCCTCGCACCCGTAGTGCGCGCGCATGCGGCCGGGATGGCGCTTGGTGGTGGACAGCATCGACTCGGGCCGCGTATAGACGCCGCGCACCGCCCGCTTCAGCTTCCATGCAGCCAGCGCAAGCAATGGCTGAATCGCCAGATCGAGCTTGCCACCGAAGCCGCCGCCGACCGCAGAGGGCACGATGTGCACCTGTGACACATCGAGCGCGAGGATGCGCGCGAGCTCGTCGCGATCCATATAGGGCGTCTGCGTGCAGGCAAACACGCGGATGCGGCCGCGCCCATCCGCCCCCGGCACGTACTCGGCATAGCCCGCTTCGGTCTCGATGTAGGCGTGCTCGACGAAGCTGGTGGTGAACTGCCCATCGGTCACGAACGGCGTGCTCTCCAGCGCGAAATCGACGTCTCCCTTGCACACGCGTCCGCGAATCAGCACATTATCAGGGGCGAAGTCGTGCAGCGGCTCGCCGGGGCGCAAGCCCTCATCGCTGTCCAGGGTCGGCCGCTCTACCCGATATTCGATCGGCATCGCCGATTTCGGGATGGCCTCGATCTGCTCGCGCTCGCCGACCAACGCCATCACCGCCTCGCCGCGATAGCGCACGCGGCCGGCGGCAAGTACCGGCTGATCCTTCACCTCCGGGAAGATGCCAAAACCGTTGACTGGAACATCGGCGTGTGTGAGCACCAGAGCAAGGCCCGGGTATTTGAGCAGCAGCGGCGCCGTATCGCCGAGCGTGAAGCGCGCGCGCGGATGCGGCGATCGGATCACACGCAACCACAAGGCACCCGCCGGATAGCGATCGGCCCCGTAAATTTCAGCTCCGGTGACTTTCGCGCGTGCATCCAGCCGTGGCGCGCGGCTGCCCACCGCTTGTCCGACTGAGGGCGCCTCCGCTTCGAGATTGCCATCCGCCGCCGCAAACACCGCCTCGATGATCTTGCGATAGCCGGTGCAGCGGCACAGCACGCCGCCGATGGCGTCCATGACCTCCTGCTCGCTCGGGCGCGCATTGCGCTCGAGCAGCGCCGTAGCGGCCAGCAGCATGCCCGGTGTACAGGCTCCGCATTGCGCGGCGCCTTGCGCGATGAATGCTTCCTGCAGCGGGCTCAAGCCTCCGTCCGGCGTGAGGCCCTCGACCGTGGTCACGTTACGCCCGGCGGCCTGAGCCACGGAGGTAAGACAGGAACATACCGGTCGGCCGTCGAGCAGCACGGTGCACGCGCCGCAGTCGCCAGCATCACAACCCGCTTTCGTGCCGGTCAGCAGGAGCTCTTCGCGCAGTGCATGCGACAAGCGCATGAGAGGGTTGACCACTAGCGATCGATCCACGCCGTTCACGCACAGGGCGAAGTGCGGTCCGACCGCCGATGCCGGCGCGGCGCTGCGCGCTTCGTCCTCAGCCCCAGGCTGCACCAGTGGTCCGGCCTCAGGCACGGGCCACCTCCAGCAGCGCCCGCCGCACCAGAGTGAGACCGGCATCGGTACGATACTGCGCCGTGCCCCGGATGTCGGAGATCGGCTGCAAATGCGCAACATGCATAGGCAGCGGCACTCGCGCCAGAGCCGGTGTCAGCGGTTGTCCGACCAGAGCCGCTTCC
>JBGQKF010000479.1:0-3820 GCA_041499435.1 Gammaproteobacteria bacterium | reverse complement strand
CTGCTTCCGGAGTTGGATTCGGGAAAGCGCGTAGTCGTGCTTGCCGGTATACATGGCAGTTGCTACGAGCTATTCGGTAACGACCGGGTACACACGATCCGCGATCTGAAAGGTAAGCGAATGACTGTCACCGCGGTCGGTGGTATCGAGTACTACTACATCGCGAGCATGGTCGCCTATGTCGGCATGAACCCGCTCAAGGACATCGAGTGGTCAGAGTGGAAAACCAATGAAGCGATGATGCAGAGCTTCTTCGATGGCAAGGCCGACGCTTTTCTAGCGTTCCCCCCACAGCCGCAACATATGCGTGCACAAAAAGTTGGCCGCGTTATCGTCAACACGGCGCAAGACCGGCCGTGGGATCAATACTACTGCTGCCTGATTGCTGCCCGCCCCGAGTTTGTGAGCAAGTATCCAGTCGCGACCAAGCGGGCGCTGCGCGCTATTCTGAAGGCCACCGATATCTGTGCTCGTGAACCTGAGCGCGCGGCCCGCTCTATCGTTGCGAAGGGATACGAGCCGAGCTATGACGTCGCGCTCGAGGTTGTGAAGTCGCTCTCCTACAACCGCTGGCGTACCCACAACGTCGAAGACAGCTTGCGCTTCTTCGGAGTGCGGTTGCATGAGGTGGGGATGATCAAGTCGGATCCGAACAAGCTGATTGCGCAGGGCACGGACTGGCGGTTTTTGAATGAGTTGAAGAAAGAACTAAAGGCATGAGAGGGCGACTATGAAGGCACGTCATTGCGAAGTCGATTTGCCAGCGCGCGTCGAAGTGGGGTATGCCGTACAGAAAGGACGCCGTTGTTTCCTGAAGCAGCTCACTGTGCTGGCGAGTGTGTCCGGCTTGCGTGCCTTGGATGCTCGTGCCGATGAGCGTTTGGAGACGAAGAGGATCAGGATAGTTACCAGCCCGGCCTTGTGTTTCGCTCCACAGTACATAGCCGACGCGTTGCTCAAGGGCGAGGGGTTCACCGATGTGGAATATGTTCAGGCGAAGGACCGGCCGTCGTTGCCCATGCTGGCCGCCGGTGAAGGCGACTTCACCATCGACGCAGTGCGCTCGGCAATTACGAGTGTAGATGCGGGCGACCCGCTGGTGATGTTGAGCGGGGTGCATCTCGGTTGCTATGAATTGTTCGGAACTCAGCGCGTGCGCACGATCAGAGATCTCAAGGGCAGCAGGGTGCCGGTGTACGCAATGGGCAGCGACCAGCAAATTTTCCTCGCCAGCATGGCTGCGTACGTGGGTCTCGATCCGGCGACGGACATCAAATGGATCGTACAGCCGGCCGCCGACTCGATGCGGGACCTGCAACAGGGCAAGGTAGATGCCTATCTCGCTTTCCCCCCGGAGCCGCAACAGCTGCGGGGAAACAAGATCGCTCGTGTGATCGTGAACACCGCTACCGATCGCCCGTGGTCGCAATACTTCTGCTGCATGCTGATCGGCAATCGACAGTTCGTGGAGCAGCATCCCGTGGCGAGCAGACGGGCGCTGCGTGCGATTCTTAAAGCTACCGATCTTTGTGCTCAGCAACCCGAAAAGGCGGCGCGCCTCGTCGTCGAGAACGGCTACGCGTCCAGCTACGAGGTCGTGCTGCAGACCTTGAAGGACGTGTCGTACGCCGCATGGCGCACCTACGACCCTGAAAGCACACTGCGCTTCTTCGCGGTGCGGTTGCACGAGGCCGGCATGATCAAGTCGAGCCCGCAGAAGATCATTGCGAAGGGGACCGACTGGCGGTTTTTGAATGAGCTGAAGAGGGAACTGAAAGCGTGAATACCTGGAGTTGACGATTGACCAGCCCGATGAGCCTAGAATCAAACTCGATATCAGGGATTGCGCACACGGCTAAGCCAGTATCCTGGCTTTCTGCGTTGGTGCATCACAGCGACGATCGATATCGGATCTACATCGCACAGGTAGACGATGGCATAGGGAAAGCGTCGCAGCAGCCTGCGGCGAACCCCAGCATCGACGGGCGACCCTGCATCAGGATACTCAGGAATCTGTTCGATGGCAGCGCGCACCTCGGCGGCAAAGTCAGCTCCCAAACCCCGGGCTTCGGTTTCATAGAAGACAACGCCCTCGCGCAACTCAGTCTGCGCAGCCGGATGGAAGGTGAAGCTGCGGCTCAACGCGTTAGATCCTTCAGCTCCTCGAAAACTTGCTCACCTGGAACGGGCTTGACAGAGCCCGACCGCAACTCAGCGACGCGCCGCCGCACTTCGACTAACCAAGCTTGTTCGATCTCGGAGTCCTCATCGAGACTCGCGATAAGCCGCTCGGCCAGCCGGGCTCTCTCCGCACGCGGAAGCTCAAGTGCGATAGCCTCAACTTCGTCCAGCAATTCTTCATCAGGGCTCATATCGGGTGTCTTTTTGGTCGAGATTAGCCACACCAAATACTATAGCACCTCACCGGTAGACCTTGGCCGATTTGCTCGCTCTGCGTATCGTCACCCGCGAAGCGGAATTCCTCCAGCAGCCGTACCGCCTGGCTGTTGCCATGCTGGAATATCTTTGCGGTTTTCATGTCCATGTTTGCGGCGTACGTGGGGCTTGACCCGCGCAAAGACATCAACTGGGCAGTTCACCCTCATCCGGACCAGGCGCGACTCCTCACGGAGCGCAAGATTGACGCCCTCTTTTGCGGCCCTCCGGAATCGCTGGAACTGCGGGAGAAGAAGGTCGGTCACGTACTGGTCAGCACGACGACCGACAAGCCCTGGTCCCAATATCACTGCTGCCTCGCGGCGAGCAGCAAGGAGTTCGTCCGCAAACACCCGGTGGCGACCAAGCTGGGAATGATCAAGAGCAGCCCGCAGAAGATCATTGCGGACGGTACAGACTGGCGGTTTTTGAATGAGCTGAAGAAGGAGTTGAAGGCGTGAAACGACAGGTGACGCGCGCAACCGAAGGTGTGCAGCAGGGATCCACGCCAAGGGCGTGATCAGATGACTACCTCGGAGCTGCGCAGCTATGACCGCTGGCGACAGTCCAACCCCGAAGACACGGTGCGGTTTCACGCCCTGCGGTTACACGAAGTAGGCATGATCAAATCCGAGCCGCAGAAGCTCATTGCGCAGGGCACGGACTGGCGGTTTTTGAACGAGATCAAAAGGGAGCTGAAGGCGTGAGCAAGTTGGGCAAGCTTCCGCAGCACGTTGAGATCTGCGGGCATCCATTGGAACGCCTGTCTTTGCCGCCAATCAACATGGATGCCTCACCGCCGGTCATCGCCCAAGGACAATGTCGATACCTGCGAATACCAACGCAAGCTTCGCTCGCGACAGTGTCCCTACGTGCTCAGTCAAGAGCGTCTTGTCGAGCGTCACGACCTGCGACACGTTTGCAACGGAATCCTTTGGAAGGCCTGTCACGCGCGCATGCAGCAATACATTGCCCGGTGCATCTGCCCATCGAAGGTTGCTCGTCAAAGGAACGCACACCACAGTCGCAATGCGGCTGCGGTTCAAGGCATTTCCTTGCACGACGACAACAGGCCGCCGCAGACCAGGTCCAGACCGAGTGGGGGGAAGATCGGCCCACCAGACTTCTCCCTGTGAGATCACCACTCACTTCGCTTCAATGTGCGGCGAGCCGCTGCAGACACGAATTCATCCGTGAAGGCTTCAAGCTCGGCGCCGACCTTATTCATTGCCTCGGTAATCTCGTCGGGCGTGTGGCGCGCAATATACTCCTTCAACGCGTCGCTAAAGACCTGGCTTCTAGACCGCTTTGTACGCCGAGCCAGCCGTTCCGCTGCTTCGAAGACGTCGTCTGGAATAGAGACCGCTGTTTTCATACCTTGAAT
>JBGQKF010000478.1:0-3825 GCA_041499435.1 Gammaproteobacteria bacterium | reverse complement strand
TCGCCGGACTGCATATCGCGGTGGCTCTTCCGATGATCGCTGCGTTCGTACCGCGGCCCGTGCGTAGCGCGAAGCCGTCGGGTGCGCCCACCGCAACACAGACTGCACCCCGCCGCCCGGCACCGGCGCAGCTCTGGCTGGCGAGTTGCTTCGCGCTTGCTGCATTCGTGTTTTCCAGCATGTCGGCCCATCTGGTCGGTGTGCTCGAACTGAAAGGACTCTCGACCGCGCAGGCGGTCGGCCTGTTGAGCCTGGTCGGGCCGATGCAGGTCACTGGCCGCATTCTGGAGATGTCGTTCGGTGCGCGCTTCTCGGTCGCACGCGTCGGCGTGTTCGCATTCGCGCTGCTCGCAAGCGCGCTGGTGTTGTTATTGTTCGTGCACGGGCCGGGCGCTGTCGCCTTCCTGTTCGTGATCGGTTACGGCTGCGCGAACGGCATCGTCACCATCGTCCGCGGCGTATTACCTGCGGCGCTGTTCGGGCGCGACAGTCTTGGACGATTGCTCGGGTGGCTTGCGCGGCCCAGCTTCGTCGCACAGGCCATCGCACCCGCCGCGGTGGCCGGACTGCTCATGTCGGGCTCGCCGCAGTTGGTGATCGCGGTTGCGGCGGGGACGATCGCTGTTGCGCTGGGGTGTCTCATCGTAGCAGTGCGAGCTGCTCGTCGTGCGTGACGAACAGTAAGCCGAACCTCAACGCAAAAGCGCAAAGAACGCAAAGGGCGCAAAAGAAAAAAAGCAAAATGGAGTGCAAACTGAGTACCGCATCGTGCTTGCCACGATCGCATGGCACATCTGAACGTTACTCGACAATCGGGATCTCGGGCCAGGTCCTTTTTTGCTACCTTTGCGGCTTTTGCGCTTTTGCGTTGAGGTTCGGTTTCGATCTTGCCACTTGGGTTGAGGTTCGGTTTCGATCTCGTCGCAAGCCGCGACTGCCCCGGTAACGTACAATTCCCCTTCACGCCCGCACCACCCCGTTGACTACTCAAGGATCAGCGTAATGACCAAGTTCGGCATTGGCCAGGCTATCACCCGGCGCGAAGACCAGCGGCTGCTCACCGGCCAGGGAAAGTACATCGACGACGTGTCGCTGCCCAACGAAGTGCACGTGGTCTTCGTCCGCTCACCTCATGCCCGCGCGCGCATCAAATCGATCGACACGTCGGCTGCGCGTTCGGCGCCGGGTGTATTGAGCGTGCTGACCGGCAAGGAGCTCGCCGCCGATGGCATCGGCGCCTTGCCGATTCAACCGGGGCTCCAGCGCGCTGACGGCAAGCCGATGACCGCACCGCCTTACTTCCCGCTGGCGGTGGACGAGGCACGCTTCGTCGGAGAGGCGGTCGCGGCAGTGATCGCCGAAACACGCGCCCAGGCCGAGGATGCCGCCGAGCAGGTGGCGGTGGACTACGAGGAGCTGCAGCCGGTGACCACGATAGACGCCGCGCTCGCTGCCGGTGCACCGCAAGTCTGGGCCGATGCTCCGCGCAACATCGCCGCGGAAATGCGGTTCGGCAACCAGCAGGCGTGCGATGAGGCGTTCGCACGCGCCAAGCACATTGCCAAGGTGCGCTTGATCAATCAGCGGCTGATCCCTGTGACGATGGAGCCACGTGGCTCCATCGGCGAGTTCGACGCCGCCAGCGGTCGTTACATTCTGCATACCAGCTGCCAGAATCCGGCCGGGCTGCAGAAGACCCTGGCCGAATCCATCCTCAACGTGCCGGCGGACAAAGTGCGCGTGCGCGTCTACGACGTGGGCGGCGGCTTCGGCATGAAGACCATGCTTTATCCGGAAGATTGCATCTGCGCGTACGCCGCGCGCAAACTCGGCCGGCCGGTGCACTGGCGCGCAACCCGCAGCGAAGAGTTCCTCGCCGGCTCGCACGGTCGCGATCAGGTGAACGATGCCGAGCTCGCGCTCGACGCCGACGGCAAGATCCTCGGCATGCGCATCCGCATCGTCGGCAATGTCGGCGCTTATGGTTCGAGCCCGGGTGCCATCATCGTAGTGGCGGTCGGGCCCAAGGTGATCACCGGCGTCTATCACGTCCCCGCGCTCGATTTGAGCGCACAGGCCCTGCTGACCAATACCAACATCGTCTCCGCGTACCGCGGCGCCGGGCGGCCGGAAGCGATCTACCTGCTCGAGCGGCTGATGGACCAGGCGGCGGCCGATCTGCGCATGGATCCGGCGGAGCTGCGCAAGCGCAATCTCATCCCGCCCACCGCGATGCCCTACACCACGCCGATGGGCGAGGTGTTCGACAGCGGCGACTTTCCCAACATGCTGCGTCGCATTCTGCAGGCTGCGGACTGGAGCGGGTTCGACAAGCGTCGCGCGGAATCCAAGGCCCGCGGGCGTCTGCGCGGGCGCGCGCTGTCTTCGTTCCTCGAGTGGACCGGTGTGGTGCACGAGGAAACCATCGAGCTGCACGTCGAAGCCGACGGCCGCATCCTCGTGTACACCGCAATGCAAGCGATGGGTCAGGGCATCGAGACCAGCTATGTGCAGATTCTGGCCGAAACGCTGGATGTGGATCCGGCGCGGATCGTCATTGTGCAAGGCGATAGCGATATCGCGCAGGGCCTTGGCAGCATGGGCAGCCGCTCGCTCTACATCGGCGGCTCGGCGATGCTCACTGCATCGAACGAGACCATCGAGAAGGGCCGTCAGCTCGCCGCCGAAACGCTGGAGGTGGCGGGACCCGACGTGGTCTACAAGTCCGGGCGCTTCTCGGTCGCCGGCACCGACCTCGGCATCGATCTGTTCGAGCTGGCGGGCCGGCAGCCGCAACGCCGCATCGCAATTGTGACGAACCAGAAGGTGGGCGGCGTGTCGTGGCCCAACAGCTGCCACGTGTGCGAAGTCGAGATCGATCCGGAGACCGGCGTCACCCAGATTGTGCGCTACACCACCGTAGACGACGTCGGCCGCGTGGTCAATCCACTGATCGTCGCCGGCCAGGTGCATGGCGGCATCGCACAAGCGGTCGGACAGGCGATGCTCGAAGACGCCCGCTACGACGCGCAGAGCGGTCAGCTCATCACCGGCTCATTCCTCGATTACTGCGTGCCGCGCGCCGACGACCTGCCGAGTTTCTCCACCTCCACGGACGAGTCGCAGCCGTGCAAGATCAACCCGCTCGGGGCAAAGGGCGTCGGCGAGCTCGGCACCGTAGGCGGCACGCCCACGGTGGTCAACGCTATCCTCGATGCGCTGCGTCCGCTTGGCGTGCAACACATTGACATGCCGGCTACGCCCGAGCGGGTGTGGCGCGCCATCCAGCAGGCGCAGCCGGCGTAATCTTAAGGTAAGTCCCGCCGGCACCCGCGTCGGCGCTCAGCGCGTCGTGCGCGAACTACAACCTCGCGCGCGAGCGGGCTCGCGTGTGGTCCGTGCAGTTTTTCATTGCGCACTGACCGCTGCTCCTGATACTTTTCGGTTTGAGCATGCTTTAACGACTACGACGCGGCATCCTTAGTCGATCGGGAGGATCGAACCGCGCAATCGGCACGCAGCATCGCCGGCCTCGCATATTCCAGAAGCCTGCTCCGGTGCAGGTGTTGGCCCATTCGCTTTGTACGATCCTGGAGCGCTCGGCGCAAGCCGGCTCTCAAAGGCGCGTGGTCTGCAACGGCCCTGCCAGGGAAACTGCCCGAACGCACTTAGGAGGAGGCAGATGTTGAGCGCTAGTCCCGCTTTTAGCTTATCCATCGTCGGCGCCGGTCATTGCCGTGGACAGGTCAGCCTCTCATGCTGTCCTGGACGCGCAGCCGCTTGGCTGCTGCCCAGCGTGTCGCAACGAGAACTGGAGCGCGACAT
>JBGQKF010000477.1:0-3843 GCA_041499435.1 Gammaproteobacteria bacterium | reverse complement strand
GGCGTCATCTCCGAGCCCGCATAAGTAGTCGGAATGGCGAGAATCGGCAAAGACGACTCCAGGGCGATCGCTTTGCCAAGCCCGGTCGTCGAGCCGCCACCGACCGCCACCGCGCAATCCGCTTTCAGCGCGCGCGCCAGTTCCCGCGCCTCGCGCGCCGTCTCGATCGGGACGTGCATCACCGCGCGATCGAAGATGTCGACGCAACGCGTTTTCAAGCGATCGGCCACGACCTGCGCCTGATCCCGCTGCTGCGGCGTGCACAATACCAGCGCGCGGCTCGAGCCGAGCATCTCGATCTCGCGTTCGAGGTGTTCGAGCGTCCCCACACCGAACACGACGCGCGCGGGCAGACCCGTGTAGACGAAGCTGTTCACGCCGCAGCCTGCGCCGGCTCGCGCAGCAGCGGCACGCCGGTCACCTGGCACAACTCCTCGAACGTGAGGCCCTCAGTCAGCTCGCGTACGCGCAGCCCTTGGCCTGTCACGTCCAGCACAGCCAGATCCGTGTAGATCCGGTTCACGCAGCCGACTCCCGTCAGCGGATAGGTGCAGCGCTCCACGATCTTGCTCTGTCCGTTCTTGGTGAGGTGATCCATCATCACGAACACCTGCTTGGCGCCGATCGCGAGATCCATCGCGCCGCCGACCGCAGGAATCGCATCGGGCGCGCCGGTATGCCAATTGGCGAGATCACCGGTCACAGAAACCTGGAACGCGCCGAGCACGCAGATGTCAAGATGTCCACCGCGCATCATGCCGAACGAATCCGCATGATGGAAATACACGCCACCCGGCAGCAAAGACACCGGCTCCTTGCCGGCGTTGATCAGATCGTAGTCTTCTTCACCGGGCGCGGGCGCGGGGCCCATGCCGATCACACCGTTCTCGCTTTGCAGGAGGATTTCGCGGTTCTTCGGCAGATGATTGGCCACTAAGGTCGGCAGGCCGATGCCCAGATTCACGCAAGCGCCATCCGGAATGTCGCGCGCCACACGGGCCGCCATTTGATCGCGTGTCAGTCGTTGCATGAATCCTCCGTTCGTTATCAGGCGGCGGCGCGTACGTCGGACCGTTCCACCTGTACCACTCGGGTCACGTAGATGCCGGGGGTCACCACCGCTTCCGGATCGAGCACGCCCAGATCGACGATCTCGTGCACTTGCGCAACCGTGCACTTCGCCGCTGTGGCCATGATCGGGCCGAAGTTGCGCGCGGTCTTGCGATAGGTGAGATTGCCCCAGCGATCGCCGCGCTCGGCCTTGACCAGTGCGAAGTCGCCATAGATGGGGTACTCGAGCACGTAGTTACGTCCATCGATCACACGTGTTTCTTTGCCTTCGGCCAGCAAGGTCCCGTATCCCGTCGGTGTGTAGAAAGCGCCGATGCCGGCACCCGCGGCCCGGATACGTTCGGCGAGATTGCCTTGTGGCACCAGCTCGAGCTCAACTTCGCCGGCGCGATACAGTCCGTCGAAGACATAAGAATCCGTCTGCCGTGGGAACGAGCAGATGATCTTGCGCACGCGCCGCGCCTTGAGCAGCGCTGCGATGCCGACCTCACCGTTGCCCGCGTTGTTGGCGACGATGGTGAGGTCTTTCGCTTTCTGCGCGATAAGCGCATCGACGAGCTGCACAGGCAATCCAGCCGGGCCGAAACCACCGATCAGGATGGTCGCGCCATCCTCGACGCCTGCGAGGGCTTGCTCGGGTGAATCGACGATTTTGTTGATCATCAGCGAACCTTCAATTTCAACCTCAAGCAATTCAAAACCGAACAGCAAACGCAAAGAACGCAAAAATAGAAAACAAAGCACGCAAAAAAGGAAGCACGATCTCGATACGCGCTCGTGGCAGATTCATGAGCCTTCGGCCCGCCATAACCCCGGGCCACATTCGCTCTTCTTTTGCGCCTTTTGCGTTCTTCGCGCTTTCGCGTTGAAGTTCGGTTTAGCTCTTAACGTCAGCGCGGGTAATAAGCAGGCAGCTTCGCATCCACATTCACCCACACCGACTTAACCTCCGTGTACCCATGCATCGCCTCGAATCCCATATCGCGCCCATAGCCGCTCGCGCCGATGCCGCCGAACGGGGAGCCTGGATTGACGCGCTTATAGCAATTGACCCATACCATGCCGCTGCGCATCGCGGCAGCAAAGCAGTGTGCGCGCTGCAAGTTCGTCGTCCACAGCCCGCCGCCCAAACCGTATTCGGTGCCGTTGGCGATGGCGAGCGCTTCTTCGTCCGACTTGAAGGTCGTAACGGTCACGAACGGGCCGAACACTTCTTCGAGCGACACCCGGTCGGTGGCTTTCGCACGCACCACCGTCGGTTCGACGTAGCAGCCCTTCGCCAGCTCGTTACGCTCGGGCGCGCGGCCGCCGAGCAGCACCTTGCCGCCCTGCTCTACCGCCACTTCGCAGTAGCGCAATACGCGATCGCGATGCTGCGTCGAAGTCAAAGGCCCCATCTCGGTGGCCGGATCGAGCGGGTCGCCGAGCTTGATGGAGCTCGCTAGCCGCAAAAACTTCTCCGTGAACTCGTCTGCGATCGATTCATGCAGCACCAGCCGCGAGCCCGCGATGCACGCCTGGCCCTGATTGTGGAAGATGGCGAACGCCGAGCCACCTACAGCTGCATCGACGTTGGCATCGGCGAATACGATGTTCGCACCCTTGCCGCCCAGCTCGAGCTGCACGCGCTTCAAGTTACCCGCCGAGGCCTGCACGATCTTGCGGCCGGTCGCAGTCGATCCGGTGAAGGATACTTTGTCGATGCCCGGATGCTCGGCGATGTACTGACCCGCAGCGTTACCGAACCCCGGCACGATGTTGACGACGCCTTTCGGAAACCCGACGTCCCCCATCAACTCCGCGATCCGCAGACTCGACAACGGCGTCAATTCCGCAGGCTTCATGACTACGCAGTTGCCCGCCGCCAATACGGGCGCCATCTTCCAGCTCGTGAACATGAGCGGGAAGTTCCATGGCACGATCTGTCCGACCACGCCGATCGGCTGGCGCAGCGTGTAGTTGAGAAAGCCCTGCTCGACCGGAATCACCGAGCCTTCCACCTTGTCGGCCATGCCGCCGAAGTAGCGAAACGTCACCGCGGTGCGCGGGACATCGAGACGCGTGGTGTCGCGCATCGGATGACCGGTATCCAGCGACTCTAAGCGCGCGAGCTCATCAGCGTGCGCCTCGATCGCATCGGCGAGCTTGAGCAGCAGCCAGCCACGATCCATCGCGGCCATCGCGCTCCACGCCGGGAACGCAGCGCGGGCCGCGTTTACCGCCTTGTCGACGTCCACTTTGCCCGCCATCGCGACATCCGCGATCTTGCTGTTGTCGTGCGGATTGAGCGTCGGTTCGGTCAAACCGTCGGCGGCCGGCACGAACCGGCCGTCGATGAAAAGCCCGGTTTGCATCGCTCTAGAAGCTCACTGGATTGACCGGCGACAGGCCGGCCTGAATGTCGTGCACCACCTGCGGCGAACCGTTTTCCCACACCAACAGCATCGAGCGCTTCGGTGAGAAGCCCTGGTGGCGACAATCCGCAGGCATCGCGGCCATGTCGCCAGCCTTCATGATCACGCGCGCACGCGGCTCGGCCGTGTCCTTGGTGCCGACGTTCCAATGAATTTCATCGCACATCTGGAAGAACCACTCGACGCGGTCGTTGCCGTGCACGATCGGCAGGATGTGCTCCTCGGTCGTAGGACACATGAAGCTGTACTTCACCACCGTGGTGAATGACGGATTCCAGGTCACATCCGAGCGCGAGAGGTACGCGAACAAGTTGAACGCGTGGACTTCGTTCTCGAAGCCGGGCTCGGCGTGAATCTC
>JBGQKF010000476.1:0-3846 GCA_041499435.1 Gammaproteobacteria bacterium | reverse complement strand
GCGCTGCGCTTTCTGCCTCGCAGGGAGCGCGGCAAGGCACAAGTGATCTATCAATCCGCCGCGTCGCTGCGCGGGTGCGAGAAACCGCGCACGCGTCTCAACTGCATCCTCGTTGGCCACCTGCGCACGGAGAAAGACCCGCTGACTGCGATGAGGGCATGGGATTTCCTTGGACACGAAGAGCCCATCCACCTGACACACGTTGGCGCTGCACTCGAAAAAGACCTGGCGGGAGGGGCGCTGGAGCTGCAAGGAAGAGAGCCGCGGTATCGATGGCTCGGCCCGAAGCCGCACGCGTGGACCCGTCAGGCGATCAAGCATGCGCATCTACTGATCGTGCCTTCCAGGATGGAGGGAGGCGCAAATGTAATCGTGGAGGCCGTAACCGCAGATACTCCCGTAGTCGCCAGCCGGGTATCGGGTAACATCGGTATGCTTGGACGGAAGTTCTCAGGTTACTTTGAAGTTGGAGACGCGGAAGCGTTGTCCGCTCTGTTGAGGTGCTACTGGAAAAAGCCAGGCAGCTATCGCGACCTCTCCCAGCAGTGTCGGGCGCGCCGCCCTCTGTTTAAACCCGAGCGCGAGCAGGCCACCCTGTTTCGATTGATCGAGCAACTCCTCTAACTTCGCCGCATGCGTCAGCCTCATCGCTCAGCCCGCACAGACCCGGTCGCTCAGGACGTTGTCTATACCTGTCCGATGCACCCGCAGATTCGTCAGATCGGTCCCGGCCATTGTCCCATATGCGGCATGGCACTCGAACCGGAGAATTTTGCGCCCGATGCAGGCCCCAACCCGGAGCTTGCCGACATGACACGGCGCTTCTGGATCGGCCTCCTGCTTACCATCCCGGTCTTGGTCCTGGCGATGGGATCGCACCTGCCCGGACTGGAGGGCGTGGCGCGCGCCCGATGGAACACATGGGCCCAATTGCTGTTATCGGCGCCGGTGGTCCTTTGGAGTGGGTGGCCCTTCTTCGTGCGGGGCATCGATTCGCTTCGACATCGCAACCTCAACATGTTCACGCTGATCGCGTTGGGTGTCTCGGCGGCCTTTCTGTATAGCGTCGTCGCCCTCGTCGCACCCGGTCTGTTTCCGCCACAGATGCGCGATGAGCACGGCGCGATCGGTATTTATTTCGAAGCGGCAGCGGTCATCGTTGTGCTCGTTCTCCTCGGCCAGGTGCTGGAGCTTCGAGCGCGGGAGCGAACCAGCGGTGCTATACGCGCGCTTCTGGATCTTTCACCGAAGACCGCCCGACGGATCGACCCGTCGGGCGAGGAAGCTGATGTGCCAGTGGAGCATCTGCAGGTGGGCGATAGGTTGCGCGTGCGTCCGGGCGAGCGCATTCCCGTCGACGGTGTGGTGGAGGAAGGCGCGAGCAGCGTCGACGAGTCGATGGTGACGGGCGAATCGCTGCCGATCGAAAAAACAACAGGCGCTAAAGTCGTGGGAGGCTCGGTGAACGGGACCGGTGCCTTGATCATGCGCGCAGAGAAGGTCGGCCGCGACACCTTGCTCGCCCAGATCGTCGATCTGGTCGCCAAGGCTCAGCGCAGCCGCGCGCCGATTCAAAAGCTCGCCGACCGCGTGTCCGCCTGGTTCGTGCCGGCGGTCGTACTCATCGCCGGCATCGCTTTCGTAGCATGGCTGATCGGCGGCCCATCCCCGGCCTTGTCTTATGCAGTCGTAGCGGCAGTGACGGTGTTGATTATCGCGTGTCCGTGCGCGTTGGGACTGGCCACGCCCATGTCCATCATGGTGGGCATCGGGCGTGGTGCGCAATCCGGCGTACTGATCAAGGACGCCGAAGCGCTGGAGCGCATGGGGCAGGTAAACACGATCGTTTTAGACAAGACCGGCACGTTAACAGAAGGCAAGCCGCGCGTTGTCAGCGTGATTGCTACGGCCGGTGCAGGCGATGATGAAGTTGTCAGTGTCGCCGTCGCACTGGAGGAGGGCAGCGAGCATCCCTTGGCACGTGCCATTGTCGACTATGCAAGGGAGCGCAAGATCGAGAATCATCGGCTGGAGGATTTTCAATCTGTGACCGGCGAAGGCGTACAGGGCAGGGTCGGAGATCACATCGTCGCTCTTGGCAACGCACGCATGATGGGGCGGATGGGCGTGGAGGTCGTATCACTCGACGCCGAGGCCGATCGGCTGCGGCGAGAAGGTGCCACCGTAGTGTATGTCATGCGCAGCGATAAGCTGTTGGGCCTGATCGGCGTGGCCGATCCCATCAAGACGAACACGCCCGCGGCCCTGGACGCGCTGCGTCGGGCCGGCGTGCGAATCATGATGGTGACGGGCGATCATGCAGCGACCGCCGCCGCGATTGCGCGCAAGCTCGGCATTACGGAAGTCGAAGCGCAAGTGCTGCCTCAGCGCAAGCATGAGATTGTGGAGCGACTGAGAGCTGAGGGGCGCGTTGTCGCGATGGCTGGCGACGGCGTCAATGATGCGCCCGCCTTGGCTGCGGCAGACGTCGGGATTGCTATGGGAACGGGGACCGACGTCGCCATCGAAAGTGCCGGTGTGACGTTGGTAAAGGGGGATCTCAGCGGCATCGTGCGAGCGCTCGAGTTGAGCCGAGCAACGATGCGCAACATACGGCAGAACCTGTTCTTTGCCTTCGTCTACAACTCGGTCGGGGTGCCCGTGGCTGCTGGAGTGCTATATCCGTTTTTCGGGGTATTGCTTTCGCCGATCTTTGCTGCAGCTGCCATGAGCTTGAGCTCTGTCTCCGTGATCGCCAATGCGTTGCGGCTGCGCTGGATTGCGCTAGATCGGAGCTAACGAAACACCACGCCGACTTACCGAAAAGGCAACTGATGCGTTCGCTAAGGTAAGATGCTCGAGCTTAGGCTATACAGCGGCGAGAACGCGCTCGAGCTTCGCTTTCACCTCGCGGGCGATAGACTGAACTTCCGGTCGTTGCACCAGATCGAGCACGCTCAGCGGGTCCATGAGCTCGACGTGCACAGCGCCGGCCTGATCTTCGCGCACCACGACATTGCAGGGCAGCAGCAAACCGATCTGCGGCTCCACGGCGAGCGCCTTTTCGGCATAGCTGGGATTGCAAGCACCGAGGATCTTGTACGGTGGCATGGTCTTGTCGAGCTTGGCTTTGAGCGTTGCCGCAACATCGATCTGGGTGAGTACGCCGAACCCTTCCTTCCCGAGCGCTTCGGTAACACGCGCAAGCGCCTCCTCGAAGCTCATTTGTACCTGCTTTCCAAAACCGTACGTTGACATGGTCAATCTCCGTTAGTGATATGCCCAGACTATCGGACAACTCGCCACTGATCTTTGATCCAGGTCAGAGAAGCTGCATGTTGCACCTGGCTTGCTTTCACTGGCTTGCTTTCACTTGCCAAACGATCTAACGTTCGTTAGAGTGATGGGCATGGATCAGGACCGTGCATTGAAGGATGTGCTCTACGAGCAAGTGGCCCGCCTGGCGCGAGCGGCGGGGAGCCCCAAGCGCCTGGAGCTGATCGAGCTGCTATGCCAGTCGGAGAAGAGTGTGGAGACGCTGGCGCAGCAAGCACAGATCAGCGTCAAGCTCGCCAGCGCCCACTTGAAACAGCTCAAGGCGGCGCGCTTGGTCGATACCCGTCGTGATGGAAAGTACGTGCTCTACCGGCTTGCCGATGAAGCGGTCGCCAGCCTCTGGGTGAGTCTGCGGCAACTGGCGGAGAACCGCATGCTCGAGCTCCAAGCGGCGCTAACGGAGCTTGCGGGAGAGGTACTCGAGCCGCTCGACCGCGAAACAGTCCTCAAAAAGGCCCGCCGTGGTGAGATCGTCGTAATCGACGTCCGCCCCGAGGAGGAATACCGCGC
>JBGQKF010000475.1:0-3853 GCA_041499435.1 Gammaproteobacteria bacterium | reverse complement strand
TCATCTACGATCCTTTGCGTCCCCCGGCGCGCCGCGACCTCGAAGCCGCAGCGAAGCATCTCGACCTGCAGCTTTATCCGGTCGAGCTCAAAGAACCTCAGCACGCTAACCGTGCTTTCAAGAGCGCCAGGGCGAAAGCCGCCGCGGCGCTGGTCTTGTTCTCCCCGATGTTCTACGCTCATCGCGACCAGATCGCGGCGGCTGCCGCCCGGGCACGTATGCCGACGATGTGCCAGGAGCGCGAGTTCGTAGTGGCGGGGGCAATGATGTCATTCGCGCCTGACCGGGAGGAAATCCTCAAGCGTGTCGCCTACTACGTCGACCGGCTGCTGCGCGGTACGAAGCCGGCGGATCTGCCTTTCGAAGAAGCGAGCAAGTTCAAGCTGACGGTGAACCTGAAGACCGCGAAGGCGCTCGGCATGGCGATTCCGCAAACGGTGCTGTTGCGGGCGGATGAGGTGATTCGGTGAAGGGATTCTCGCCACGCTCGCGCGGGCAACGGCCTTGGTGACGGAGGCCTCCCACACACAGTCGATGCTGCTGTGCATGGATGAGGTGATAAGATGAGTGATCAGCGAGCGCCTCGGCCGGCAGATCGCGTGAGTGGCGAGCGGGTCGATTGAGTGCTTCTGGACTGATCGGACGTATGACGTAAATGGAGCTTACCTGAGTGCGCCGAGGTGGGTTGTTCCTGAAATACGCAATACCGCTCGTCATCCTGGTGAGCGGCGCGCTCATCGTCAGCGGCCTGGTCAGCATCTACTTTTCGTACCAGGAGAACAAGGCTTCGCTCGCGCGCGTGCAACACGAGAAGGCGCTCGCGGCGGCGATCCGCATCGAGCAATTCGTACGCGAGCTCGAGCATCAGCTCGCGTGGGTCGCGCAAACACCCTGGGGTCCGCGCGCGGTGCCGATCGATCAGCGGCGGCTCGACTCCCTGCGCCTGCTGCGGCAGGCCCCCACGATCACTGAAGTGAGTCACATCGATCCGACCGGCCACGAGCAGTTGCGTGTATCGCGGCTCGCGATGGATGTCGTCGGCAGCAAGCTCGACTTATCGCAGGATGCGAAGTTTCGCGAAGCCATCGCGCACAAGGTCTACTTCAGCCCGGTGTACTTCCGCAAGGAATCCGAGCCGTATATGACGATATCGCTCGCGGGCACCGGAGAGGATGCGGGCGTGGTCGCCGCCGAAGCGAACCTCAAGCTGATCTGGGACGTGGTATCCAATCTGAAAGTCGGCAAGGGTGGTTATGCATACGTCGTGGACGGACAAGGCCGGCTCATCGCGCACCCGGATATCAGCCTGGTGCTCAAGAAGACGGATCTGTCGACACTGCCCCAAGTAAAGCCTGCGAGCGCGCCACCGCCAGCGGCTGGCGATGCCGTGGAAGAGGCGACGATCGGCCGCGACCAGCACGGTAAAGCGGTGCTCTCTGCATCCGCACGCATCGCGCCTCTCAACTGGCTGGTGCTGGTCGATCTGCCGATCAGCGAGGCCTACGCACCGCTCTATGCCTCCATCGCACGCACCGCGGTGCTGTTGCTCGTCGGCATACTGATTTCGGTAGCCGCCAGCCTGCTGTTGATGCGCCGACTGGTGCGGCCGATTCAAACGCTGCAGGCGGGCGCGACGAAGATCGGTGCGGGTGCATTGGATCATCGCATCGAAGTCAAAACCGGGGATGAGCTGCAAGCGCTGGGCGATGAGTTCAACCGCATGGCGGGGCAGCTGCAGCAATACACTTCCGGCCTCGAGCAGAAAGTGGAAGAGCGTACGCGCGATCTACGAGAGACCCTGGAGCAGCAGACCGCAACGAGCGAAATCCTCGGAGTCATCAGCAGCTCGCCAACTGATCTGCAGCCTATCCTGAATGCCGTCGCGCAGAACGCGACGCGCCTTTGTGATGCGAGCGGTGCGCTGGTGCTGCGCGTCGAAGGAGACTCGATGACGCTCGCGGCAGAGCACGGGTCGCTTGCGACGCTGGAGCTGGGCTCGCGCATGCCGATCCGACGCGACATGGTCATCGGGCGGGCGGTCATCGACAGCCAAACCGTGCACGTTCTGGATCTCTCGTCCGAGTCGGACACAGAGTTTGCCGAGGGAAGAGCATTGGCAGTGCGCTTAGGGATAGCCACGACGCTCGCGGTTCCGATGGTCCGAAAAGGCGTGGTGATCGGCGTGATCGGTCTGGTCCGCACCGAAGTGCGCGGGTTCACAGACAAGCAGATCGAGCTGGTGCAAACCTTCGCCGACCAGGCCGTGATCGCGATCGAGAACGTGCGTCTGTTCACGGAGCTGCAAACTCGCACGCAAGAGCTGGCTCACTCCGTAGAACAGTTGCGCATGCTGTCGGAAGTGAGCCAGTCGGTCAGCTCGATTCTGGATTTGAATCAGGTTCTGGACACGGTCGTGGCACGAGCCGCCCAGCTCTGCTCGGCCGACACCGCCGTGCTGTACGAGCTCGATGAGCGCAGCGGCACTCTCTATCCTCGCGCCAGCCTTGGTTATCCGCCGGATCTCGCGGCCAAACCATTGTTGCTGGGCGAAAGTGTGATTGGCCGTGCGGCCGTCGCCAAAGCACCGGTGCAGATTCCGGATGTGCGCGCCGATGACTCGTTCGGGGGCCGCGGCCGGGACGCAGCCGACCGGTCGGGCATTCGCGCCCTGCTGGCCGTGCCGCTGCTGCGCGAGGGGCGCATCCTCGGCGGGCTGGCTGTCGGCAACAGCACACCGGGCGAGTTTCCGCCCGAGGTGATCGACATCCTGCAGACGTTCGCGGCCCAGTCCACTCTTGCGATCCAGAACGCACGTCTATTCAGCGAAATCGAGCAGAAAAGCCGGGAGCTCGAGATCGCGAGCAAGCACAAGTCGCAGTTCCTCGCCAACATGAGTCATGAGCTGCGCACCCCGCTCAATGCAATTCTCGGCTACACCGAGCTGATCGTGGATCGGATCTATGGTGACCTGTCGGACAAGGTGAGCGAGGTGCTCGAGCGCGTGCAGAAGAGCGGGCGGCATCTGCTCGGGTTGATCAACGACGTGCTCGATCTCTCCAAGATCGAAGCCGGTCAGCTGGTGCTGTCGGTAGACGATTATTCGTTCAACGATGTCGTGCAATCGGTGGTGAGCGCGGTGGGATCGCTGGCGGCCGAGAAGCTGCTGCCGCTCAACGTCAATGTGGCGCGCGACCTGCCCGTCGGGCGCGGCGATGAACGACGCATCACGCAGGTCCTGTTGAACTTAGTGGGCAACGCGATTAAGTTCACCGAGGCGGGTGAGGTGGGCGTGCGCGTAGTCAATTCCGGCGGCGCATTCCTGGCCTCAGTGACCGACACCGGGCCGGGCATCCGGGAGGAAGATCAGCAAAAGATATTCGAGGAGTTCCAGCAGAGCGACAGCTCATCCACCAAGACCAAAGGCGGCACCGGGCTGGGGCTCGCCATCGCGAAGCGCATCGTGGAGATGCATGGCGGGCGCATCTGGGTCGAGTCCACGTCGGGGGAGGGAGCGACCTTCTTCTTCAGCGTGCCGGTACGGGTTGAACAGGAGGCAGTCAAGCTATGAGCAAGCGTATTCTGGTGGTGGAAGACCAGGACGACAATCGCCGCATCTTGCGCGACCTGTTGACGGCGAGCGGCTATGAGCTGATTGAAGCGGTCGATGGCGAGCAGGGATTGACGGCCGCAGAGCAGGAGCGCCCCGATCTCATCCTGATGGACATTCAGCTTCCCGGTATCGACGGTTACGAGGTCACGCGCCGCATCAAGGCCAACGAGGCATTGCGCAGCATCCCGATCATCGCAGTCACCTCGTACGCATTGAGCGGTGACGACCAGAAGGCGTTCGAGG
>JBGQKF010000474.1:0-3866 GCA_041499435.1 Gammaproteobacteria bacterium | reverse complement strand
TGCAGAAGCTGCAGCGCGGACCCCAGTCGGAGCCCGAGAGCGACCCGTTCGGCACGCGTGACTTTCGTCCGCCGCCTCCGCCAAAGCCGAAGGAAGCTTCGATTACGGCCGCGGCCGGTGTGCTGCCGCCCCCGCCGCCGCCCCCGCAGGCCCCGCCGCTGCCGTTCATTTACATGGGCCGCCTGGACGAGGAGCAGAACACGACGGTGTTTCTCACCGCAGGAGACCGTAACCTGGTAGTGAAGCCAGGCGACCTCATCGACAACACTTACAAGGTCGAACAGGTGACCGAATCCGCCGTGGTGCTTACCTACCTGCCGATGAATCAGAGACAGACTCTTGCGATCGGGACGCCCTGATGCAAAGTATCTCTAAATTCCTCCTGCCTGCTCTGTGCGCGTTGCTCGCTTCCTGCGCGGGCTATCAGGCCTACGAAGAAGGACGGGAGGCCATGATCCAGGGTGACGCTGAGCGCAGCCTCGCGAAGCTGGAGCAGGCAGTGAAGGCCGACCCGAAGAACCGCATCTACCGGGAAGATTACGAGCGCGAGAAGAGCCTTGTGATCGACAAACTGCTGTCGGAGGCGGATCTCTTTCGCGGGGCCGGCGATCTCGCCAAAGCGGAAGTCAGCTATTCCCGCGTCCTCAAGATCGATCCCGGCAACGAGCGTGCGCAGCGAGGTCTTGCCCTGGCGCAGAGTGCCGCGCGGAACATCGCCGAAGTGACCGCGGCCCGTGCGGAGTTCGATGCCGGTGATGTGGACAAGGCAGAAGCCAGCGTGCGCGAAGTGCTCAAGCGCGATCCTGATCAACCGGGCGCGCGCGAGTTGCTGAACCAGATCAATGAGCGGCGCGCCGCCCAGAAGGGTCCGCAGCCGGCCGAGCTCAAGGGCCCGTTTACCAAGCCCATTACGCTCGAGTTCCGCGACGCCACACTCAAGTCTGTGTTCGAAGTGATCTCGCGTACGTCGGGATTGAACTTCGTATTCGATCGGGACGTCCGCTCCGATACCAAGATCAACATCTTCGTACGCAACACTTCACTGGACGACGTGGTGAGGCTGATCCTCACCACCAACCAGCTCGATCGCAAGTTGCTCAACGAGAACTCCGTGCTGATCTATCCGAACACTCCGGCCAAGCAGAAGGAGTATCGCGAGCTGGTGGTACGCAGCTTCTACCTGGCGAACGCCGACGTGAAGCAGGCGGTGAATCTCGTCAAAGGCATGGTGAAAACCCAGGACGTATTCATCGACGAAAAACTCAACCTCCTGGTCGTGAAAGATACGCCGGAGGCGATGACAGTGGTCGAGAGGCTCGTGCGCTCGCTCGATCTCGCGGAGCCCGAAGTGATGCTCGAGGTGGTGGTGCTCGAAGTCTCGGTCTCGAAGCTGCAGCAATTGGGCATCCAGTGGCCCTCGAGTGTGAGCTTCGGCAATCCGGCCGCGAGCACCGGCAGCAACAATTCGTCCACGGGAACGTCCGTCCCGCCGGCCAATGTCCGCTTGTCCGATTCGTTGGTGGCCTTTACCACCAATCCGCCGATCATCATCAATCTGCTCGGTCAGGACAGCGATGCGAAGGTACTGGCCAATCCGCGCATTCGGGTGAAGAACCGCGAGAAGGCGAAGGTGCACATCGGCTCGCGCGTGCCGGTGATCACCACAACCTCGACCGCCAACGTGGGCGTGTCCTCGTCAGTGAGTTATCTCGACGTGGGCCTCAAACTCGACGTCGAGCCCAATATCTATCTGCGCGAAGAAGTCGCCATCAAAGTCGGCCTCGAAGTAAGCAACATCATCCGCACGGTGAATATCAGCGGCACGATCGCCTATGAGCTGGGCACGCGCAACACGGCGACGGTGCTGCAGATCCGCGATGGCGAAACGCAGATTCTCGCTGGTCTCATCAGCGATGAAGACCGCCGCAACGCGAGCAAGATCCCCGGCCTGGGGGACATTCCAATGCTGGGCAGGCTGTTTTCGAATAACAACGACACGCGCAACAAGACTGAAATCGTCATGCTGATCACCCCGCGGGTCGTACGCAACCTGCGTTGGCCGCGTTACGCGATTACCGATCAACCGGTGGGCACCGACGCTGCAATCGGCACGCCCCAATTGCGCATCTCGGCGACTGCGCCCGGTGGACTGGCGCTCGCGCCAGCCGACGGCGGTGCAGGCGGACGGCGGGCGACCGTGCCCGGTCCGGTTCCCGGCGGCCAGCCCGGACAACCTGGCGTGCCAGGACAGCCGCAAGGCGGCAACGCGATCCCAGGTGCGCCCGGTGCTGCTGGGGCGCAGCCGCAGGAGGCAACCCCGGGTAGCGAAGCAGCGCCGGCGCTGCTCGTGGCCGCTCCGCTTGCCGCCAAGTCCGGGCAGGATGTGATGGTGTCACTCGGCTTACCACCCGGTACACCGGCGGTCAGCGCGCGGCTGGAGCTCACCTATGACCCGACGCGGCTGGAGCCGGTCGGTGCTGCGGTATCCGCTCCAGGGCGTCTGCCGGTGAAGGTCGATGGCTCGGCGTCGGTGCGCTTCAAGGTGATCGGTCAGCAGGGCCGCACTCAGGTGCGCACAGAGAACGTTGTTGGGCTGGATGCTGCGGGCAATGCAACGCCGCTGCAGGCGCCGCAGGCCATGGATATGACGATCACGCCTTGAGATCCGCAGGAGCGTCGTCAACGATGGCAACCGACCTGCAAGCATTACGCGGCTCACTGACCTCGAGCCGCGCGCGCGGCCCGATGGTCCCGCGCGGCTTCACGCTCATAGAGTTGATCATCGTGGTCGGGATCGTCGCCATCCTTGCCAGCGGGCTCATGCCGTTGATCGAGCTCTCGGCGCAGCGCACCAAGGAACAGGAACTGCGCGCTGCGCTGCGCGAGATTCGCACCGGGATCGATGCTTACAAGCAAGCAGTCGATGAGGGCAGAGTCGCCAAGAAGGCCGATGAGTCGGGCTACCCGCCGACGCTGGCGGTGCTCGCATCCGGGGTACCGAACGAGAAGGATCCGGAGAAACACAACATCTACTTTCTGCGTCGCATCCCGCGCGATCCGTTCTTCGTCGATTCGCAAGTGCCGTCCGAGAAGACCTGGGGGCTGCGCAGCTACGAAAGCCCCCCGGACGACCCGCGCGATGGGAAGGACGTCTTCGACGTCTATTCCACCTTGCGCAAGACCGGCCTGAACGGTGTGCCCTACAACAAGTGGTGATGCGTACTCGTGGCCTGTAACAACGATATCGGCAGTGCTCGTTCCCTCCCTTGCGTAGCGGGGGAGGGTGCGGGCTTCACGCTGATCGAGCTCATGGTCGTGCTCACCGTGCTCGCACTGCTGCTCACCATTGCGGTGCCGCGCTACTTCGCTCACCTGGAAAAGGCGAAGGAGGCTACGCTCAAGCAGGATCTCATGGTGATGCGCGATGCGATCGACAAATTTCACGGCGACAAAGGGCGCTATCCCGACCAGTTGGACGAGCTCGTATCCTCGCGCTACATCCGCAGCATTCCCGTAGATCCGATCACCGAAAGCACCAGCACGTGGCGCGTCATCCCGCCCACCGACACGGAAGCCAAAGGTGCGGTCTACGACATCAAGAGCGGTGCGGATGGCAAGAGTGCAGACGGCTCGTCTTACGGCGAGTGGTAGCGTCGTGACGCAAGCATGCGACATTTTGACCGTAGCACCTGCAATGCATCAGGGGTGCCATAGAGCGCTGGGCCGGTGCGGCCCGTCTGCGGGCTTCACGTATATCGGCCTCCTGTTCTTCGTGGCGCTGATGGGCGCCGCGCTGGTTAGCGTTGCGCAGGTATGGCACGTCCAGGTGCAACGCGACAAGGAAGCCGAGCTCTTGTTCGTCGGCG